>NZ_JBEPXO010000076.1:0-19652 GCF_041641895.1 Salinigranum sp.
GCCGCGGCGGCCTCCGGCTGGTACTGCCCAGCGTAGACGAAGAACGTCCCTGTCGGGTCGACGATCCGGCCACGCCAGTACTCGGAGTCCTCGCCGATGTCCTCCTTCTCGGTGAGCGTGCCGACGAGGAACACCCGGTTCGCCTTCTCCCCCGTCGGGAGGAGCAGGTAGACGGGCGCGCGCTCGTCGTCCGATTCGCTAAACGTGTAGCTGGCGTCGTTGAACTCGCTTGCGAAGACGCGGCGGGCGACTTCGCGGGTGGGGATAGACTGACTCATTTAACTCGACCTCGCGTCGGACAGCAGGGCACTCGCATCCGCGGTGGCCGGCGCGGAGAGCTGTTCGAACTCGTCGACGAGCAGGTAGCGACCGAACGTGGGGCCGCTCACTCTGTAGTACCGCCCGAGCACGTCGGCGCGCATGTCCTCGGCGACGACTGTCGTGTCGAGGGCGTCCATCGCCCGCTCCTTCGCCGCCTCCAGCGTGACGCCCGTCAGCTCTTCGGTCATCTCGCGGCCGAAGATGACCTCGTGGACCTCGGCGCCGTCGTCGAGGACGGCCTTGATGCGGAGGTCGAACTCGCCCTCGACGTTGCCGTGTTCGGAGCAGCGACCGTTCTGCAGCACGCGCGTACAGTCCTCCTCGGGACACCGCTTGATGAGCCCCGAGCCGGACTGGATGTCGACCAGCGCGCCTTCGGCCTCGCTCGAGTCGTCACCGACCTCCACCTCCTCGTCGAGTTCGGTGATGGTCGTCGTCCGGTTGAGCTTGACCGAGAAGTTCCCCTGGTACTCGTCGGTGACGACGTTCGAGAGCTTGTACGACTTCCCCTCCTCCAGTTCGGGCAGGTCGGAGGTGGTGAAGGCGACGAACTTCATCGTCCCGGACTCGTCGCCGACCAGTCCCACCTGCGAGATGGAGTCGCTGCGGGGCTCCCAGAGGTCGACGAGCTTTACGGTGACGTCGACCCACTGCTCGTCGGCGTCGATGTCGCCGAGCTGCACCGCCTGTGAGCCGCCGCGCCCCAGGTCGTCACGCTCCATCCCCGCCTCGTCGAGGTAGCTGTTGGTGACACTCCGACGCGCCTCGTCGACGGGCACCCGGTACTCGTTGACGAGGTTGTCGAGGCGCTCTTCGACCTCGTCCACCGTGAGGTCGAGGTGGTCGGAAAACTGCGATACGATCTCTTCCGCGTGGGTACGCAAATCGCTCATGGTTGACTCGCCTCCGCTTCGTTTTCAATGGGAGGCGTACGCCGATTGGTGCCCGATGGTATAAAAACTGTCGCGAGGGGAGTGAAAGTGAAAACCGACCTCCGGCGGCCCACTGCCGCTACTCGCCGAGGACCAGTTCGGCCACGACGGGGCTGTGGTCCGACGGGGGCCGACCGTCCCAGTGGTCGGCGACCACCGCGTGCTGCCGGACGGTCACGTCGCCGGCGACGAACACGTGGTCGATTTTCCGGTCCGGTTCCCCCGAGAACCGCTCGAACGTCGCCGTCGGTCCGTGGTGTGGATGCGCCGACGCCGCCATCGCGTCGGTGAGCGCCGGTCCCGCCGCCTCGTCGCCGGCGGCCGCTCCCTCGTCGACCCCGGTGAGTACCCGGTAGGGCGTCGACCCGGGCGTGCAGTTGAAGTCGCCGAGCACCACGACCGGGACCTGCAGGTCCGACGCGTGGTCGCCCCCGCCGAGTTCGGCGACGAGGCGGCGAAGCTGCCCGGCGCTCCGCACGCGTGCCGCCTCGCTCTCGTGGTCGAAGTGCGTGTTGCAGACGACGAGCGGCTCCCCGTCGACGGCGAGGCGCGCCCACGTCACGAGTCGGGGCTTGCTCGCAGTCGGGTAGGAACTCCCCGGCTGTCCCGGTGACTCGGAGAGCCAGACGGTGCCGTGGCGCTCCCGCTCGACCCGTGCGGCTCGCCACCCGAGCGGACAGTGCTCGCCCTCGGAGCCACCGTCGACCCGGCCCGCCCCCTCCCACGCGTACGCCGGAAGCCGCTCGCGGAGGTACGCGTACTGGTGGGCCAGCGGTTCCTGGAGCCCCACGACGTCCGGTGTGTGGAACCGCACGACGCTCGCGACCAGCGACCGGCGGTGTTCCCACGCATTCTCGCCGTCGGTGGCGGTGTCGTAGCGGACGTTGAACGTCATCACCCGACACCGGACCCTGGCCATACCTCCTACTCACTCCCGCCGTACTTGAAACGTCGTTCCCTTCGCCGTCTCGCGGGTGGCGCGTCGTCGTCGACACACCGCCGCCGTGGTACCAACGTTGAAACCCTCGCCCGTCCACCCTCCGGTATGACCGACTCCGGGAGCGAGGACGACGACCGGTTCGCACGGTTCGTCCGCACGACGTTCCGCCGGGCCGGCAGACGGTACGCCGAGGCGAAGCGCGCGTATCAGGAGGGTCGCGACTGGTCGACGTCGTTCGGCCTCCCGACCGACGACGAGGGGCGTGCGCGCCTCGTCTGTCGCCGCTACGCCGAGCGCCGAGCCGTCAGTGTCGACCGTCAGGGTCGCCCCGCCTGTTTCGAGGCCGACCACTTCGACTGTGAGGGGTGCGCCGAGGACGTCCGCGAGGGGGTCGTCGAGACGTGGTGACGACCGTCGCGCTCGTCCTCGCGGGGGGAACGGGGTCACGCCTCTACCCCGCCTCGCGGTCGACCCGCCCGAAACAGTTCCTCTCGCTCCTCGGCTCCGACACCCTGCTCGAACGCACTGTCAACCGCGCCTCGTTCGCCGACCACGTCGTCGTGAGCACCCGGCCCGAACTCGAGTCGAACGTCCGCGACCTGGTGCCCGACGCCGAGGTGGTCGTCGAACCGGCGGGGAAGGACACCGGACCGGCGCTCGCGTACGCGACCCACCGCGTCGGCGAGGCGTACGGGGACGACGCCGTCGTGGTCGTCCTGCCGAGCGACCACACTGTCGACGACGCGGAGCGGTTCGCGGCGACGCTCGAACGCGGGGCCCGGGTGGCCCACGAGACCGGGCGACTGGTCGCGTTCGGCGTCGACCCGACCCGTCCCGAGACGGGGTACGGCTACATCGAACCGGGGGCCGACCACGACGGCTTCGCCGACCTCGACGCGTTCCACGAGAAACCGGACGCCGAGACGGCCGCGCGATACCTCGAGTCGGGCTACCTGTGGAACGCCGGGATGTTCGCGTGGCGGGTCGAGGCGTTCCGCGCGGCGGCGCTCGACTCCCCACTCGCGCCCCTCGTTCGCGCGCTCGACGAGGGACGCGTCGAGGAGGGGTTTGCCGCCGTCGAGGCGACGAGCGTCGACTACGCCGTGATGGAGCGTGTCACCGACGCGGCCGTCGTTCCGCTCGACGTCCGCTGGGACGACCTGGGCTCGTGGGACGCTCTCGCCCGCCTGCTCCCGGCAGACGAGGACGGCAACGTCGTCCACGCGGGAGACGGGGTCGGCGCGGGCGGAACGCCCCCACACGCGGACACGGGAGGAGACTCCCCCGAGGAGGCCACGCAGGAGGACGGAGACGTCCTGTTCGTCGACAGCGGCGACAACGTGGTCGTCTCCGACGGTCCGCACGTCTCCCTCGCCGGGGTCGACGGCCTCGCCGTCGTCGCGTGGGACGACCGGGTGCTCGTCGTCCCGAAAGCAGACGCTCAGCGGGTCCGCGACGTCGTGTCGCTGCTGAAAGAACAGGGGCGGTTCTGAGACCCGGCTCGGCTACCGCGACGGCACCTCACGGACGTTCGACGTCCGCTCTTCGCGCCCGTCGCGGGACTGCCGGACGACGAGTCACCCACGTCCCCCGAGTCACCGTTTCCGCTCGGGGCCGACTCCGGTCGCCGCGTCGAAGTCGACGTACTGCGCGTACGCGTAGGTGACGCCGAACACCGTCCCGAGCGCGAGTCCCGCTCCGGCGAGCAGAACCGGGTCGACGGCGACGAGTGCCCCCGAGAGGACGAGCAGGGGGAGGACGACACCGCCGACGAGTTTCGCCCGGGCGTACAGGCCGCCGTCGCTCATCGGCGTAGTCCCCTCCGTCCCGTCTGTCGGTCGGCCGACGCCATCTCAGCCGTCCTGCTCCGTGGAGTGCCGGACGCGGACGTCGCCGGTGCTCGTCACGCCGACGAGAATCGGCTCTCTCACTTCGCGGCCCTGCACCGCGTCGCCCGCGGCGTCACTCACAGCCTTCATGAGGTCCGGCGCCGTGTGGTTCACCTTCACGCCCGCCTCGTCGCAGGCGTCGTAGACGAGTTTCGGCACGTCGTAGAGGTCAGTGCCCACGTCGACTTCGACCCTGACGGGGGCCGACAGCGCCTCCGAGAACGCGACCGTCTCGCGGGCCTTCTCGACGTTCGCGCGGGCGCTCGCCTCGATGCTGGAGACGTTCGCACGCGAGGTTCCGATGTGGTCGGCGATGGTCGTCTGTCGCACTCCCCGCTCGCGGAGGAGGAGTACCTCCGCCTGCCGTCGGGTCAGGACGCTCGCCTCGGGGTCGAATCCGGCCCGGTCGAGGAGGGAGTCGATGTCGATGTCGAGGCCGGGTTCCCCGCCGTCGCTGGCGTATCCGGCTCCCGTGTCGTCCATACTGGATACAACGCGGCGTCCGAGAAAAAGACAGCGCGTCGACTGCCACTGCGGGTCGGTGCGTCGGTCGGGTATCGGTGCCGTCTCCAGGGGTGGGTCGTCGTGGGTCCGTTACTTGCCCCAGAAGTTGTCGCGGCTCCCGAGCGCTTCGGGACGGCTCCGGCCGCCGCGACTGCTCCGGCCACCTCTGTCCCGGCCGGCCCCGCTCTCGGCCTCGTCCTCCTCGTCGGGGTCGAGCGGCATCTTCTCGACGACCTCCTTCGCGAGCGCGTGGTTCGACTTCACCCGGTCGATGCGGACCACTGCGCGGCAGTCGGGGAGGAGGCCGTCGATGAGGACGATGAAGCCGTCGTCGGTTCGGCCGACGCCCGCCCCGCTCTCGTGGATGTCCGTCACCTCCACTTCGACTTCCTCACCGGCCTTCACCGGTTGCTGTTTCAACTCGTAGATCGGCATGTTGTAGCTGTCACACCACTCGGCGCCCCCCTTGTCACCGAAGTACTGACAGCCCATCCCCGCGATGCGCTCGGAGAACCGCGGGCACTCGTCCGCCAGTGGGCAGTCGGGCATGCTCTGGACTACTCGGGGGGCGTTCTAAACGCTTGCGCCCCGTACGTCCCGGTTCGTTACCGACTCACTGCGGCCGGTTCGAATCGACGCCGATCGGTCGTCGAGCGCGTGCTAGCGTCTGGTTTTTCGGCCCGGTGTCGCGTCCGGGTTCGCGTGGCGCGCCACGTGCTCCGGCGTGACCCGTCTTTCGACGACCATTACACATCATGGAAGAAAGGTTATGTATACGAACTGCGTCCACGCGCCCGATGGGGGAGAACTGGACGACACCGTCTCGCGAACGACCGTACCTCCGTCTGTCGCGACCCGACAGTCGGCACGGACGGCACCACGCCGTCTGCGGGCCGTGACGGCGGACGCCGCACCGCTCGGCCACTGTCCGGAGTGTGGTCGGTCGGTGCCCCGCGGGTGGGCGCTCATCGAGTACGAGCGCGCGAACGGCGAGCGCGGCGTCTTCGCCGAGTGCCCCTCCTGCGAAGCGGTCGTCAGACCCGAGTAGCCGGGACGGGACGGAACGGCTTTGTGCGGCACCTCCTACCGTCGGGTATGGACGCCTCACCCGAGACGACGCGTCACGTCCCGGAGTTCGCGCTCGTCACCGGCGCCTTCCTCTCCCTCTCGTTTCTGGTCGCCGGCCTCGTCCTCACGGGCGACGTCGTCCGCACGCTGTTGACGTCGGTCGTCCTCCTCTACCCGTTCGCCGCCTACGCCGTCAGGCACAGCCCCGACCCGACCACGGTCCTCCCGCCGCGCATCACCTCCGTCGGTGCCGTCGCCGTCGGCGTCGTCCTCGCCGGTGCGGTGCTGGTCGACACCGACCCCGCTCGCCTCGCGAGTGAGGTTCCCTACGCGCTGTTCCTCGGTGCGCTCGTCGTCCTGCCGCCGGCGGCGTACCACGTCACTGCCGGCGATTCCGACGACCGCCTCAACCCGCTCTCGCCCACACAGACGGTCCTCGCGGCGACTGTCGTCGCCGCCGCCCTCCTCGCGTACGGCCTCCTGGTCGGCGGCGTGCGCTTCGCGGCCGCGGCGGCGCTCGCCTCGTTCCTCGCCGGGAGCCTCTACGCCCGCGCGCTCGGCGAGGAACTCGCTCCCCACACCCGCCGCCGGTTCGTCGCCGGCGGCGCCCTCGTCGGCGTCCTCGTCGTCTTCGTCGGCCTCTTTCGTGGCGAGGCCCTGGAGTCGTGGGTTCTGGTCGGTCTCTGCCTCGCCGCCGCCCCGACGTTCTTCTACGCGCTCACCGCGCCCGAGCGCGTCTGAACCGCGCGAGCGGAACGAGCGGCGAAAGCCTCTATGCTCCGGCCGCCTCTCTCACCATGTGTACTGATGACACACACCAGACAACCGACCCGACCGGCCGCTCCCGCGTTCCCGGTCGGACCGCGACTGCGACGCTCCGGCCGACCGTGACCCCTCGGATCGACGCAGTCGTCGACACCCACCTCGCACGACTCGACGCCGAGGCGCGTCGGGCGTTCGTCGCCGACCTCTGGGGCGCTCGTGGCTTCGAGACCAGCGTCGACGACACCGTCGTCGCCGCCAGCCGTGGTGCCGACTCGCTGGTCGTCTACCCCCTCCCCCCGCACCGTCTCGGCCGTCCCGCCCGGCCGGACCGCCCTGTCGATGTCGTCGTCGCGTTCGACGCCGTCCCCTCCTGGACAGCGTCCGACGACGTGCGAGTCGTCACGCCCGCCGGCCTCCGCGAGATGCTCCGGCACGCGCTCGACCCGGCCGACGCCGCGGCGGTGTGCCAGCGTCACCTGGGTGCCCCACCGGAGGCGCTCGACCCGCCGCTCCCGCTTCGCGTCCGCGACGCCGTCACCGCACTGTCCGGCGTCGAGGAGTCCGTCGGCGTCACCACCGTCGTCGCCCTCCTCGCCGTCGTCGTCCTCGTCGTCGCGGCGAGCGGTGCGCTGTTCGCCGACGAGGCGGACCCAATGCTCGGCGCCGAGAGCGTCGGTTCGGGAACGAGCGGTGCGGTGGTGACGGCCGACCCGACGCGGACTCCCTCATCGACACCGACGCCGATGCCGACGCCGACGCCCGAGTCCGACGACCCGCCGGTGGGGTCGCTCGACACGGTCCCCGGCGTCGGCCCCGACGGCGTGACGAACCTGACCGCCCTCGCAGTCGCTCACGACCGGCGACTCGGGACCAACTACACCCTCTGGACCGACCGGTACCGGCCACGGGACGGCGTCCCCGGCGCTCCCCGGACCCAGCGCGACACCGACATGGCCGTCGAGGGTGACCGCTACCTCGTCGAGGAGACGTTCGAGACCGGCGACGAGCGACGTCTCGCTCGCGTCGTCTACTTCGACGGGACCGACTGGTACGTCGACGAACGGGGCACGGAGACGGCCAGCGTCCGCTGGGTCGACGGCGACGCCGGGGACGTCGCGCCCAACCCCCACCGTCTGCGCCGGTCGCTCGTCACGCGGTTCTTGGCGACGCCCACCACCGACGTGACGGAGCGGGTCTACGTCGGCCGCGACACACGCTACCGACTGGAGGGGGCGGGTCGGCCGCCGAGCTTCCCCGACCACGTGTACAACTACAGCTTCGTCGCCATCGTCGGGGAGCACGGACTGGTCCACGAGGCGGCGGTGGAGTTCACCGTCGTCACCGTCGAGGGGAGCTACCGGCTCCGGTTCGAGTGGACCTACGGCGCGCTCGGGGAGACGACCGTGGCCGAACCGGCGTGGCTCCACCTGGCGCACCCACCGAGCGAGACGACCGAGACGCGGAACCGAACCGCGACGGCGGCGTCGTGACCGCCGCCCCTCACAGCACCGCCCCGCAGTTCGAGCAGGTCTCGGCGTCGAGGCCGACCTTCGACTTGCAGTTGCTGCAGTAGCCGTCGGCGCCGCTCCGGAGGACGCTGGCGACGGCACGGTCCTCGTCCGTCCCCAGCGACTCTCCACAGTCGCTACAGAACGCCGGTGTCCCCATGTGTGCGGTCGCACAGGCCGAGCAGTACCGGACGGTGTCGGGGCCGTCGTCGGTGGCACCGTCGCCGGTCAGCACGACCAGCGCGTAGAAGAACGCGCCGACGAGGCCCGTGAAGAGCGTCAAGAGTCCCCACAGGAACCCGGACCGACCCCTGTTGTGGGCGTCGACACCGACGGTGACCGTGAGGACGACTCCGAGCAGCAGGCCGAACGCGAGGAGGGCGTGGCTGGACACGCCTGACAGTGGACCGTACCACCGGGAGATGCCTTGTGGCGGGGAGTCGTGCATACGTCCCGGTTCTTCGGCTCGTTCGCCGTGCTCACTCGCGGGAAATCTGGACCAAAAGACCCGACTCAGGCCAGCGGCGTCCGCTCGACCACGGTCCACGTCCCAGCTTTTCCCGCCCTCGCTGTCGCTCGGACGGCAAAACCTGGATCAAAAGACCCGACCCGACTCAGGCCAGCGGCGTCCGCTCGACCACGGTTCCGTCGACGGTCGGGTACTGCTCGACGATTTCGCCCTCGGAGACGTCGCCCTCCTCGACCATCTCCTCGAGGAGCCACCACGCCACCTCGACGTGGTCGGACTTGACCGTGTAGTACTCCTCGGGGACGCCGAGCGCCGCCAGTTCGTCGGGTGAGACCCACGCCTTCCCGTAGACGAGGGTCCCGTCGTCGGTCACCTCGTCGAACGGCCGGCGGAGGTTGCGGGCCATCCGCTTCAGGCGACGGCGGTGCTGGGCGGCGTCTTTGAACACCGAGGTGCAGAAGTAGACCCGTTCGTGGTCGCCCATCACGTCGAGTATCTCTTCCTTCGGGGATTCGACCGCGCTCATGTGCCCCTCGCGGAGTTCGAAGCCCTCCTCTTTCATCCGGCGGAAGTTCCCGTCGGACATCTCGAACTCGTTGATGTTACAGAACTCCGCGGCGCCCTCGTCGAGGAAGTCTAGGAACTCCGGTTCGGCGCGGATGCCGGGAATCTCGAACGCCGGCGTGAGGCCCTCCTCGCGGGCGACGTAGAGGATGTCCTCCCACTCCGTGCCGTGGAGGTCGCCCCACTGTTCGAGCGGCGGGTGGAACCGAATCTCGTCGAGGCCCGCCTCCGCGAGTCGGCGCATGTTCTCTCGCCCGCCCGTAATTCCCGTGTAGAGGTGCGTGTGGTGGTCCTCGCCGAACTCGTCTTTGAGTAGCGAGAGGTAGTGACAGGTCTTGTCGAGCGCCTCCTGTGGCTCCCCGCCGGTGATGGAGGTGCCGAGTGCGTCCATCCGCTTGGCCTCGGTGAGGACGTCCTCGTCCGACTCGACCGCGCGCTCGTTGGCGTACACCTGCGTGACGTTCTTTCTGTTCTCTCCCAGCGGGCAGTAGAAACAGTCGCGCTGGTCGCAGTAGCCGTAGACGAACAGGACCATCTTCCCACCCTTGGCGCACTGCTCACAGCCCTTCGATATCATTCAGTACCAGGCCTAGGATTCCGAACGGTCAAAAACGGTGCGACTTGCCGCGACCAGCCGCGAACCTCCGTCTCACCCGCGTCGAACCTGGTGAAACTCTCCGCCACTGCTCGTTTGTCGATGCTGTGCTGGATACCGCGCGCAAGTCGGGTGTGTGGGCCCACGGCGAGTATGGACCTGAACGGGTCTGGCGAGAGTGACGCACAGCCGACGTATTATTAAGCCATAATATTGTGATCACCTGATATGGACATCAACGTCGGAGCCACCGATAAGTCAGTGCGGACAATCATCGGTGCAGTCGCCGGAGTGCTTTCTCTTGCGATCCTCGCTGGGCAACTCCCCGGACCCGCTCTCGCCTCACCGGTGCTCGGTGTCGTTGCGCTCATCATGCTTGGAACGGCAGCGACTCGCTCCTGTCCTGTCTACTCCGTCTTGGGCATGAGTACGTGCCCGCGAAACGCTGGGCAGTAGGGCCTCAGATCGAGAACCCGATTATTATCCGAGTACGCAACGAGGAGAACAGCGAATTCGGTTGGCGTAGAAGCGGACATCGTGTCGACAGGACGTACTGCATCCACCCTCTGTCTGTGCCACGCCGATTCTGACCGCATTTGGTGAGGTTTCAGTGAGCGTGCTGAACAGAGCGCGTGTACTGGCACCGAATTCCAGTACGTCTCCCGGGAGCTGGAGCTCTGCCACTGCAAACAGGACCCGTCACTCGTAGATTCGGGCGAAGCGACTTCGAGTCAGACCGTTACGAGACACCACTTCGGCGACGGAGAGCGCTCAAAACGAACCTCCTCCAGGCAACTCCGCACTCCCACTCAGTCCACTACGGGGTCGTCCATCTCACCTTTGTGGATCCAGACCGTCGAAATTCGGGTCCCCTCGACGCTCGTCACCTCGACAACGTATCCGGCGACCTCGACGCGATCGCCACGTTTTGGCGCGCGGTCGAGTTGTTCGAGTACCAGTCCACCGATCGTCTCGACCTCGTCACTCGTGAACTCCCCCTCGATCAAATCGTTGATCTTCGACAACGGGACGCCGCCGTCGATGTCGTACCCGTCGTCGTCGTGCTGGCGAATCGAGGGTTCACGCTCGTCCACATCGAACTCGTCACGGAGGTCTCCGACGAGCGCCTCGACGACGTCTTCGACCGTTGCCATCCCCTCGAACGCCCCCCACTCGTCGATAACGGCGGCCATCTGCTGTTGGTCTTCCCTGAACTGCCTCAGGAGGTCGCTCAGTGCCATCGTCTCGGGGACGATGAGAATCTCGCGGGCGATGTCACCGACTGACTCGGCCTCTCCGCCCTCTACCTCTGCTCGTAGAACGTCCTTCACGTCGACGAATCCGACTACCTGGTCGCCGTCGTCGGCATCGAGAACCGGATAGCGCGTATGACCAGCCTCGAGGACAATCGACTGGAGGTCGGAGAGCGAGGCGTCCGCCGGAGCGTTCACCACGTCCGGTCGTGGAACCATGACCTCTCGCACCACGATGTCGTCGAGGTCGAAGACTCGCTCGATCATCGTCACTTCCGCAACGTCGATGTCTCCTTCCTCGCCGGACCGAGTCAGGACTCGAAGGAGTTCCCGTTCGCCGAGCGTCTCGTCCGTTTCGGAAGCGGGTGGCACGCCGAGTGCTCGCGTGAACGCGTTGGCAGCCCCGTTGAAGACGACGATTCCCGGATAGAGGAGGTAATAGAACACCTTCATCGGCGGGGCGAGGAACAGGGAGAGTCGCTCGGTCTGGGCGATTGCGAGCGTCTTCGGCGCGAGTTCTCCGAAGACGACGTGGAGGAACGTGATGAGACTAAAGCCGATCGCGAAGGCGACCAGATGGATGAGCCCCACCGGGAGAATCGGTGCCAGCACAGGCTCGATGAGCGACGCCACGGCTGGTTCGCCGACCCACCCCAACCCGAGCGAGGCGATGGTGATCCCGAGTTGTGTCGTCGCGAGATAGTCGTCGAGATTCGCCATCACCTCCTGGAGCGTCCCCGCGCCGGGGCGCCCCTCCTCGGCCAGTTGCTCGACCGAGGTCCCTCGTATCCGTACGAAGGCGAACTCTGCTGCGACGAAAAAACCGTTGAGTACCACGAGAGCCAGCGCAACGACGACCTGCGCCAGCGAGAGCGCGACGTTTACCATCGATGGGGCTGGCAGCCACGGCTACTTGTTTGTCGTCTGTCCATATCCCTGCCTCTCGTTCCATCTACTAAAATCATTTAAATCACCTCCAAACGCGAGGTGACTGTCAGGAGTACCGAACCGGCCGGTAACGCTCTTGACCGCGACTGTCCTGTTGAATTCACCCCTCTATGCCAGCGCTATGGGTTAGATTCACTCGAAATCTATTGCACATAACTCTTCAGGCTGGCGCTCGGGTGACAGAATGCATGTCCGCGTCCTCCGACGACTCGTCCGTCGACACACACGGCGTGACGACGTGGGAGCCGCGAACCCTGGGTGACCGGCTCGCCGTCTCACTGCACGGAACGCTCGCCGCCAACTGGCGCGTCCTCGTCGTCGCGCTCGCCGCACTCGTACTGCTCGGACAGTTCCTCGTCGCCTTCGGCCTGTTCACCACGGACCCGTTCCTGGCGGTGTTCTCGGCCGTGTCGGTGATTCCAGCGCTCCTCCTGGTCTGGTACATCCGCCGCCAGGACGCGGAGCCCGAACCGGTCGGAACGCTCGCGGTCACGTTCGTCCTCGGCGGGTTGCTCGCGAGCTTCGCGGCGCTCGTCAACACCGCCGCCGGGACCGTCTTCCGACAGATTCCGGCCGTCGGCTCCATCCTGCTGTTCTTCCTGGTCGTCGGTCCCGGCGAGGAACTCGTCAAGTGGCTGGCCATCCGGCTGTACGCGTACGACCGCGCCGAGTTCGACGCCGTCGTGGACGGTGCGATGTACGGCGCGGCCGCCGGACTGGGCTTCGCCTCCATCGAGAACGTCATCTACATCACCCAGAACGCGCTGATGGCGATTCGCGACGGCAGCCCGGTTCTCGCCGCCACCATCCCGACGACCGTGGCCCGGTCGCTCGCTGGCCCCGGTCACGTCCTGTACTCTGCCTTCGCCGGCTACTACCTCGGCCTCGCGAAGTTCAACGAGGAGCACTACGGCCCCCTGGTCGTGAAGGGCATCGCCGTCGCCGCGCTGCTGCACGCGACGTACAATTCGCTGTCGACGCTCCTCCCCCGTCTCCTCCCGATGAGCGGGGTGGCGACGTTCGCGTTCATCATCCTGTGGGACGGCGCGCTCGCCGTGGTCCTCGTCCGCAAACTCCGGCGCTACCGGGACGTCGTCGAGGAGGAGGGACCGGCCAGCGCGCGGTCACAGGCGACGGCCAGCGACGACTGACGCTCGCCGAACGTCGACTCAGGCCACGACGGCGTACCGAACGAACAACGCCCCGAAGAGGAGGCCGAAGACACCGAGGTAGCCGACGATCAGCCGTCCCTCCGCGGGGACGAGTATCCACAGCACTGGTCCGACCACCAGACAGGCGAGTCCGAACGTCGCGGCGACGGCTCGCACCGCCCGCGGTGCCCGCTCCCCGGACTGTTCGTCCGCGCCACTGGCGGGCGTCTCCCGTCTCGTCCCGGCGCTGATTTGGTCGCGAGCGGCCCTGGAGCACACGACGACGCGCGGCGTCGACGCGCCGACCCGTCCGGGGTGGTAGTCGACGACCAGCACGACGAACCGACCGAGCCGCAGGGTGCGGACGCGTCGAATCGCGTCGAGCGGGACGGTGTGCCCGGCGTACGTCAGTTCCCCGGTGTCGCCGTCGACGACACCCTCCGACTGCAGTCCCGCCCCGACGACGAGGGCGACGAAGCCCGCGACGACGCCACCGACGACGAGTTCGAAGCCGACGTCGGTCCACCGCAGGCCGACGACGCCTCCCCCCGTCCCGAGAAGCACGCTGGCGACGACCCCTCCACGCGAGAGTGCGCGGACGGTCTCGTGGACCTCGGGCGGGGCGTTCCCCAGCGCGAACAGCGCGCGCCCGCTCCCGACGCCGAAGCCGACGAAGAGGGCGAGCACGAACACGAAGAGGGCAACGCCGACGCCGCCGCCCCCGACGAGTGTCGCGCCCACGAGGACGACGAGCCCGCAGACTGGGCCGACGCCGAGGCCGACGGCGACGTATACGAGGAGTCGGAGGGGGCGTGTCGTGGCGGGACTGAACTCCCACTCGACTGCGGAGGAGGTGGGGGGAGACGAGGCCGTGGAGGGGGACACACGGGCGGTTCGGACGGACGTGAATTAACGCTGCCGCCGTCCCGTTCCGCTCGTCTCCGCCAGTCTCCCCGTCCGCCAGTCCCGTGAGCCGATTCCGCCCTCCTCCCGAAAACAGATATACGACGACGACGTACCTCCCGGCGATGCTGCTAGTCCTCTGTGTCGACCTCGACGACGACCTCGGCCGCAAGACGGGCTTCGAGACGCCGGTCGTCGGTCGAGACGCCGTCGAGACGGCCGCGGTCGCCCTCGCAACCGCCGACCCCGAGGACTCCGACATCAACGTGCTCTTCCAGGGGATTCACACCCACGACGACCTCCTCGCCGAGGGTGGGGAGGAGGTCGAAGTCGCCGCAGTCACCGGAATCGACGGCTCGGACGTGAAGGCCAACCGCGCCATCGGCGAGGAGATCGACGAGGTGCTCGCCACGCTCCAGACCGGAGAGAACGTCCGCGCCATCGTCATCACCGACGGCGCACAGGACGAGTCGGTCCTCCCGGTCATCCGCTCTCGGGTCCCTATCGACGGCGTCCGCCGTGTCGTCGTCCGGCAGGCCCAGGACCTGGAGTCGATGTACTACACGATGAAGCAGGTGCTCGACGACCCCGAGACCCGCGGCACCATCCTCGTCCCGCTCGGCATCCTGCTCCTCATCTACCCGTTCGTCACCATCGCGTCGTACTTCGACGTCCCTGGTGCCGTCGTGCTGGGTCTCATCTCGGCGCTCCTCGGCCTCTACACCCTCTTCCGAGGGCTCGGTCTCGAGACGGTCGTCGACGACATCGCCGAGCGTGGCCGCAACCTCCTCTACGCCGGCCGGGCGACGCTCATCACCTACGTCGTCGCCGCCGCGCTCATGGTCGTCGGCGGAGTCCGGGGCGTCGAACTGCTCCGGACGGTCGACGCGGCCATCCCCGGCCAACTCGGGGTGGGCGTCGTCCTGGCGGCCGTCGTCCACGGTGCCGTCCAGTGGTTCGCCGCCGCCGGCGTCACCTCCTCGCTGGGGCAGGTCACGGACGAGTACCTCGCCGACCGGTTCAAGTGGCGCTACCTCAACGCCCCCTTCTACGTCGTCTCCATCGCCGTCGTCCTCCACGCAGTCTCGGGATTCTTCCTCCCCGACGTGCCGGGGGTCACTTCCCTCTCGCTGACCGACCTCGCCGTCGCGCTCACGGCCGGGACGCTCCTCGGCGTGTTGAGTACGCTCGCGTTCGCCGTCGCGGAGTCGCGGTTCCCCACCGGCGTCGAAACCGACGCGTCGGCGTGAGAACGTGTGTCAGCGGGAACAGTCACGTTTCCACGAGAGACACTGTCTGCTATGGACTACACACTCGACCCACACGAGCCGGTCTCGGCGGAGGTCCAGCGCATCGTCGACTCGCTGGTCGCGGACGGGCTCACACATCTCGACGCCGACGACCCTCACGAAGCCGTCCACGAGGTGCGGAAGCGGTGCAAGGAGGTCAGGGCGACGCTCCGACTCGTCCGCGGAGTGTTGCCGACGTACAGCGACGAGAACGCCCACTACCGCGACGCGGCCCGTCGCCTCTCACACGCCCGCGACGCGCAGGCGCTCGTCGAGACGTTCGACGACCACGTCGCCCCCGCGGTCCGGTCAAACGACGGTCCCGCTCCCGACTCACTCGACGCCGTCCGGGCGACGCTCGTCGCCCGGCGCGACACCCTCGCCGCCGCGGAGGACCTCGACTCCCGGCTGGCGGCAGTCGAGCGTGACCTCCTCGACGGGCGGGACCGCGTCGACGCGCTCCCCGTCGCCACGGACGGCTTCGCCGCCGTCGCCGGCGGCCTCCGCAAGTCGTACCGGCGGGGGTGCGACCGGATGGCGGACGCCTACGCCGACCCCTCGACGGAGGCGTTCCACGAGTGGCGCAAGCGCGTCAAGTACCACCGCTACCACTGCTACCTGCTCAGACCCGTCTGGGAGAAGCCGATGAAGGCCCGCCGGGACCAGCTCAAGGAACTCTCGGACCTGACGGGCGACGAACACGACCTCGCGGTGTTCGTCGAGACGATGCACGAGGAGGACCTGTTCGACCCGGAGACGCGCGGGGCGCTGGAGGCTATCATCGGGGGCCGACGGGCGGAACTCCGCCGGGCCGCCCGCCCCCTCGGCGAACGGCTCTTCGTCGAGGAACCGGACGACCTGGTCGACCGGTTCGCAGGCTACTGGCGGGCGACCGTCGAGTACGAGTCCTGACCTGACCTGTCCTGACCGGTCAGCGTTCCCGGACGACGACGAACTCCGCGAGGTCACGCAGGTAGCCCAGCGCCGCCGTCTCGCCGGGGTCCGCGTTGTCGAGTGCGGCGAGCGCCCGGTCGGCCTCCGCCCGGGCGCGAGCGTTGGCCTCCGCCGGTTCGATGCCGGTCACCTGCACCAGCGAAGGTCGGTCCATCGCCTCGTCCTGTCCGGTCGGCTTGCCGAGTTCGTCGGCGTCGGCCGTCGCGTCGAGGACGTCGTCGCGAATCTGGAAGGCGACGCCCACGCGCTCGGCGTACTCGCCGAAGGCCTCGACCGTCATCGGGTCGCCGTCGGCCGCGACGACGCCGAGTTCGGCCGCCGCGCGGAACAGCACGCCCGTCTTCCGGCGGGCGAGCGTCATGTACTCGTCGTCGGTGGTGGGGCGGGCGACGAGTTCGGTCGCCTCCCCCTCGCTCAACTCGACCATCGCCTCGGAGACGATCTGCGTCGCCTGGTCGTCCACCGAGAGGAGGGCGAACGCCTCCCCCAGGAGGCCGTCCGAGCAGACGATGGCCGGGCCGTAGCCGTACTCGGCCCACGCGCTCGGCTTCCCCCGCCTGACCCCTGAGCGGTCGATGATGTCGTCGATGACGAGCGAGGCGTTGTGGACCAGTTCGACCGCGACGGCGAAGTCCACCGCCTGGGAGGGCGTGCCGCCCACCGCCTCACACGAGAGGATGGTGACCGCCGGGCTGACGCGCTTCCCGCCGGAGAGCGCCACGTGTCCGAGCTCCGCGGATAGCTCTGGTGGGTCGACCGCCTCGACCACCTCCTCGAGTCGGTCGTTCACGAGTCCGACCCGGCGCTCGAGATACTCCATTGACGGCTCTCGGGACGGCGGAGGCAAGTAGGTAACGGATACGGGAGGCGCCGCGACCGACGCTCCGCCTGTCGCGAGACTGACGACCGGCAGGCGCGGCCGAAGCGTCGCTTGCGCCTGCACCCACCAGTCTTTAGCCTCGACATCCCGTCCGTCGGAGTATGGCAGACCGACTCGACGACCTCGAAGACTCGTTCGAAGGCCGCGTCGACCTCCCGCCGACGGTCGACGAGGCGGCCGTCCGCCGGATGGAGTTCGTGAGCCGCCTGCTCGACGAGAGCATCCGCGTCCCGGGGACGGATTTCCGCATCGGGCTTGACCCCGTGCTCGGCCTGGTTCCCGGCGCGGGTGACGCGCTCGCAGCGGGCTTCTCGTTCTACATCGTCGTCGAGTCGGCTCGACTCGGCGTCTCGTACAACACCCTGCTCCGGATGCTCGCCAACGTCGCCATCGACGTCGCCGTCGGCTCCGTCCCCGTCGTCGGTGACCTCTTCGACGCGTTCTGGAAGGCCAACGTCCGGAACGTCGAACTGGCGCTGGACGACCTGGCGAGTGCCGCCGCCGACGACCCGGTCGACGCTCTCGGCGACGACCACGACGGGGACTCCGAGGCCGTCATCATCGACGTGGAGTGAGGCCGTCCGACCGGGTCGCTCCAGCGACCCGGCGGCGCACGCGTCCCGAGTTCCTACACGCGCCTCCTGTTCCCGACGGTCACCGTGCTCACTCGCGGGAAAACCTGGACCAAACGAACGCCGGGGGCTCCTGGAACTGTTCTACTGGAACTGTTCGACGAGCGCCGGGACGACGTCGAAGAGGTCACCGACGATGCCGTGAGTCCCAGCTTTTCTGCTCGTTCGCCGTGCTCACTCGCGGGAAAACCTGGACCAAAAGAACGCCTGAGGGTTACTGGAACTGTTCGACGAGCGCCGGGACGACGTCGAAGAGGTCACCGACGATGCCGTAGTCGGCGATGTCGAAGATGGGCGCGTTCGGGTCGGTGTTGATGGCGATGATAGTGTCGGAGCCCTTCATGCCGGCGACGTGCTGGACGGCTCCCGAGATGCCGACGGCGAGGTAGACGTCCGGGGTGACGACCTTTCCAGACTGCCCTACCTGTCTGTTCTTCGGGAGCCACCCGTTGTCGACGATGGGCCGCGAGGCGGAGAGCGTCGCGTCCAGCACGTCCGCCAGTTCCTCGACGAGTTGGATGTTCTCCTCCTCCTCGATCCCTCTCCCCACGCTCACGAGTACGTCCGCGTCGGCGATGTCGACGTCGCCGCCCGCGACTTCCTCGAACCCCGTGACGCGCGAGCGGACGCGCGACTCGTCGACCGTGAGGTCGAACGCCTCGACGCTCGGCGACCCTAACTCGTCCGTCGGCCTCCACTCGCCGCCGCGGACGGTCACGGCGACCCGGTCGGCGTCCACCTCGACGGTCGTCTCGACCTTCGAGGCGTACATCTCGCGCGTGGCCGTGAGTCCGTCGTCCCACGTCAGGTCGACGGCGTCGCTCACGAGGGGGAGGCCGAGCGACGAGGCGACGGCGGGCGCGTAGTCGAGGCCGTTCACCGAGTTCGGCATCAGGAGCACGGTGGGGGCGAGTTCGGCGTCGAGCGCCTCCAGCGCCTGCACGTACACGTCGTGGTTGAACTCCTCGCCGTGGTCGACTGTGTGAATCGTGTCGACACCGTCGAGCGAGAGGTGTTCGGCGAACCCTTCGACGTCGCCGGAGATGACCGCGACGTGGAGTTCTTCGCCGAGCGACTCCGCGAGTTGGCGACCAGCCGTGACGAGTTCGTAGCTCACCTCGCGGAGTTCGCCCCGGCGGTGGTCGGCGACGGCGAGGACGGTCATTCGGCCCCCACCCCCTTCTCGCGGAGGACGGTCGCAAGCTGTGCGGCCGTCTCCGCGGCGTCACCCTCGAAGATGGTCGCGTCCGACTCCGTCTCGGGTTCGTACATCGCGGTCATCCGCAGGGCGCTTCCGACGGTCGAGGCGTCGAGCCCCAGGTCCGCGAGTCCCTTCGGCGCGATCTCCTTCGACTGCGCCTGCCGGATGCCTCGCAGCGAGGCGTACCGCGGTTCGTTGATCCCCGTCTGTATCGTGAGGACGGCCGGGAGGTCGATCTCGGTGTGCTCCTCGACGCCGCCCTCGAGTTCGCGGTGTACCTTCGCCGTCTCGCCGTCGAGTTCGAGGTCGTTCACCACGGCGGCCCACTCGTAGCCGACGCGCTCGGCGAGCGAGACGCCGGTCGCCCCGAAGCCGTCGTCGTTTGCCTGTACCCCCGTGAGTACGAGGTCGGGCTCCTCCTCGGCGACCACGGCCCCGAGGATGTCCGCCTTGGCGTCGACGCTGAGCAGTCCCGCCTGCTCGACGTCGTCGTCCCACACCCGTATCGCGCGGTCGACGCCCTTCGCCAGCGCCATCCGGATGGTCTCCTCGGCGCGCTCGGGACCGATGGTGACGCTCACCACCTCGTCGGCGTGGCCCGCCTCCACGAGTTGGACGGCGGCTTCGACCGCGTACTCGTCCCACTCGTTCAGGTCGTACTCCAGATACTCGGGGGCGATGTCGAGGCCGTCGATCTCGAAGTCGTCCGCTGCCTCGGCGACCTCTTTCACGGTGACGAGAACCTTCATCATCGACGTGTCGCTTTTCTCGGCGCTAAACGGTTTCGAAAAGGGCACCGGGCGAAGCGGTGGTTTTACCTCGAATCTGAGTGAGGTTTCTCGTCATGACAGCTGACTACCCGCGTGACGACGACGGCCACGTCGAC
>NZ_JBEPXO010000077.1:0-19381 GCF_041641895.1 Salinigranum sp.
TTTTAATGTCCGGTGTGATGCCGGTCTCGCCCGGTCGCTCCCTAACGTGTTCCGAACGGGCCGACGCGACGTGTGTCCCCCGAGAGTTGGACTCAGGTGTTCGTCTCGGCCTCGTGGCCGACGACGAGCGGAATCAGGACGTCGCGCACGCCGGGGTAGCCGTCGCGTGCCCAGGCGACGAGGCCGACGGCGGTGAGGCCGAGGCCGACGAGGACCCACCCGGTGGGTTCGAGCGTGGTGAAGAACTCGACGAAGCTCATGCCCTCGTCGTCCAGCGGCGCGGACGTGAGTGGCCAGAAGAGGTAGCCGAACTGGATGAACTCGCCCTCGAGCGCGGGGTAGACTCCGTCGGCGAGGAGGTGCGAGGCGTAGCCGAGCGCGAACGCTCGAATCTCCCGGCGACGCGTCTCGTCCAGCAGGACGACCAGCACGCCGCAGAGAACGAGGAGCGCGAACACCGAGTGGCCGAGACTCCGCCCCGAGGGGAGCACGTCGAACGTCCACGCGAGCGGTTTGTCGACGAGGTCCGGGAGCTGCGTCCCGAGGACCAGTGCGAGCACCGCCACCCCGGCGGGTCGGGTTCTCGACCGTGCCGTGTACAGGTCGTAGAGGAGGTAGCCGAACGCGGCGTGAGCCCAGGGGAGCATTCGGAGAGGGGTACTGCCCGGGCCCGCAAACAGGCTTCGGTTCGGCGGGGAGTCCGCTCCGCCCGCCCCGACTGCCCCGCTGGCTCGACCGTGGTTCCCGGCCCCAGCCCGACTGTCGGTGCGAGACGGGACAGTGCGACCGACTGACTTTTGTCCCGTGGCCGATTCGACCCGAGTATGGATGACGACGTCCGGTGGGGCCTCCTGGCGCCGCCGTGGCTTCGCCGCGTTCCCGCAGACATCGCCGCCGTCGGCGTGCTCACCCTCCTCACGGCCGGCGTCGTGTTCCTCCCCGTCGTGCGGGACACGCCGCTCCGGATAGTGGTCGGGCTGCCGTTCGTGCTGTTCGTTCCGGGCTACGCGCTCGTCGCGGCGCTGTTCCCCGAGCGGGGGACGGACCCGGCGGACGACGCGACGGACGGTTCCGGCATCACGGGCCTCGAACGCGTCGCGCTCTCGTTCGGCGTCTCCATCGCCGTCGTGCCGCTCGTCGGCCTCGTCCTCAACTTCACGCCGTTCGGCATCCGCCTCGTCCCCATCGTGGTCACGCTCACCGTCCTCGTCCTCGCCCTCGCCGCCGTCGCGACGCGTCGACGGCTGGCGCTCCCGACCGAGGACCGGTTCACCGTCCCGTGGCGCGCGTGGCTCCGGGCCGGCAGGAGCGAGTTGTTCGACCCCGAGACGCGGACGGACGGCGCGCTCAACGTGCTGCTCGTCGTCTCGCTCGTGCTGGCGGTCAGCAGCGTAGGGTACGCCGTGGCCGTTCCCAAGCAGGGCGAGTCGTTCACCGAGTTCTACCTCCTCACCGAGAGCGACGACGGCGAACTCGTCGCCGACGGCTACCCGACCGAGTTCGTCGCCGGCCAGTCGCAGTCGCTCGTCGTCGGCGTCGGCAACCAGGAACACCAGCAGCAGGCGTACACCGTGGTCGTCGAACTCCACGACGTCCAGGTCACGGACAACTGGACGCGTGTCGTCGACAGACAGCGCCTGCAGACGTTCGAACTCGAGACCGAACACAACGAGACCTGGCAGCGCCAGCACACGGTGACGCCGGAGTTGACGGGCGACCGGATGCGGCTGACGTACATGCTGTACCGGGGCGCTCCCCCCGCGACGCCGACGACCGACAACGCCTACCGGGAACTCCACCTGTGGGTGAACGTGTCGTCGACCGGGAACTAGGGCGACGGTCGGTGCGTCCCCCGACCGACGTCGTCGATGCTCGTCCTGCGGACGGGGCGTCCGGACACCTCAGCGGTACGCCTCGCGCATGAATGCGAGCGCCGCGCCGAACATGGCGAGGTTCCCCCAGAAGGCGAGTCGCTCGCCGCTGCGGGAGTCCTCGTCGGCGTTCCAGAAGTCGTGCATGTTCAGCGTCACCACCGCGAGGAAGGTCACGGCCGCGCCGGTGGCGACCCGCGGCAGTCGCCAGAGGGCGACCCCGAGACCGCTGGTGAGCATCATCCCGGAGGCGAAGGGAGCCGCGAGTTCGGGCAGGGGCACCCCTGCCGACTCGGCGTACTCGATGGTGTCTTCCATGTCCCGGAAGTCCTCCGACGCCTGTAGCGCCAGCCCCAGACCGAACAGCAGTCGGCCGACCCAGAAGATCGTCGTTCGAGAACGGTCCTCGGTGGGTGAGTCGTCTCCCATGGTTCCTGACAGCGGCAGAGACAGTAAAAGTGTTCGCGCCGTGCGACTGTCCGAACTTGGAGACGGTTCGTGACGAGGGAGCCACGACGTCGCCGCTCTACTCGCGGTGGAGGCGGACAACCTCACCGACGGGCACGAGAGTGCCCGGCACAATAGCTAACACACTCCACCCGAAGAGGGACACGTATGTCTCAACAGATCGCAGACGTCCTCGAGGTGGACGAGTTCACGCTGGGTCTCGTCGGGCCGGAGCAGGAGTGGGCGGGTACCGTCCGCGACGGCGGCACGGTCAAGACGCACACGCCCGCGGGCTGTTGGGGGCCGATGATCACCCCCGAGTTCCGTGGCGGACACGAGGTGACACGGCCCATCTACGTCGAGAACGCCGAACCCGGCGACGCACTCGTCGTCCGTATCAAGGACGTCGAGGTGACGAGTATCGCGACCAGCACCGGCAGCATGGCGGAACGCGAGGGGGCGTTCGGCGACGACCCGTTCGTCGACCACGAGTGTCCCGAGTGTGGGACGCCGTGGCCCGAGTCGGTCGTCGAGGGGACTGGCGAGGACGCGATTCGCTGTGCGGAGTGTGGGGCGAACGCCTCGTCGTTCGGGTTCGAGTACGGCTACACCGTGGTGTTCGACGACGACCGGACCGTCGGCATCACCGTCGGTTCCGAGGGTGCACACGGCCTGGCCGAGCGTGCGGAGGAGGCGATGGCGCTCCCGGAGAACTCGCGGCAACACCCGATTCTCCTGTACGAACCAGACGAGATGCCCGGGACGCTCGGCCGCCTCCAGCCGTTCGTCGGCAACATCGGGACGACCCCGACCGTCGAACTTCCCGACTCACACAACGCGGGCGACTTCGGGCAGTTCCTCATCGGCGCGGAGCACGACTGGGGCCTGCCGGACGAGGAAGCCCTCGAAGCCCGGACGGACGGCCACTTGGACTCGAACGACGTGCGCCCGGGCGCGACGCTCGTCTGTCCCGTCCGCGTAGAGGGGGCGGGCCTGTACGTCGGTGACCTCCACGCGAACCAGGGCGACGGCGAACTCTCGCTGCACACGACGGACGTCAGCGGGAAGACGGAACTCGAAGTCGAGGTGATCAAGGGACTCGACCTGCCGGGACCGCTGCTCCTGCCGAACGAGGAGGACCTCCCGCACATCGCGAAACCGTACACCGACGAGGAACGGGCGGCCGGCGAGGAACTCGCGGCCGCACACGGCGTCGACCACCTCCACGACGCCGCCCCCGTCCAGTTCGTCGGGTCGGGCGCGACGGTCAACGACGCGACACAGAACGCCTTCGACCGGGCGTGCGAACTGTTCGGCATCTCCGAGGGGGAGGTCCGCTCGCGGTGTACGTTCACCGGTGGCGTCGAAATCGCCCGCCTTCCGGGTGTCGTCCAGCTGTCGATGCTCGCGCCGATGGCGTTGCTCGAGGAGGTCGGTCTCGCCGAGACCGTCCGGGCGCAGTACGACCTCTGACCGGGACGGGAGCGCTCGCGTGTGATGAACGACCGGGCGCTCGTGCGCCGGCTCTCAACGATGGGGCGCTCTTACGCCGGCCCTCAACCGCCACGCATCGCCGGGAACAGCCGCATCGACTCCACGTCGGTGACCGACTCGTCGAGATCGACTCGCCGGTCGTCGACCAGCACGCGAACGCTCGGACGTAGGGTCCCCTCGTCGTCGGTGAGGTGTGTCTCCGCGCGCGGATACGCGTCGACGAGCGCGTCGAGGACGTCGCGGACCGTCTCACCCTCCGCGTCGACCTGCACCGTCTTCTCGCCAGTCGCAGACCGGAGCGGACCGTACACCGTGACGTGCATGTGGTCGTACGTCCCGGCCGAGCGAGGATAACGGTTGTCGCGTGGCCTGCGGGACGTAGACGGACCTCGGGGGACGCGCTCCGGCAACCGTCAGGGTGACCGTCACGCCCCTACGAGCGCCGTCGAAGCCGCACCCGACGCGACAGGCAGTCCTCGACGTGCCGCTGTGCGCGAAGAGAAGAGGTCCCCGGTGTCGGTCCGCGCGCCGCCCCGACGACGGCACGTTCGGGGGCACGACCGCCGTCCGGCAGGTAGTCGCCTCTCACCGAGGCGACCGCTCCGTCGTCTCCCACCGCCTGGCCCCACTGGATACCCGACGCGTCACCCGCTCCACTCCACGACCGTCTCGGCGAACGGGTGTTCGCGGTATCGGACGGTCGACGACTGGATGTCGTAGTCGACGAGGTCGACCTCCGCCAGCTTCGGCAGGTGGACGTGGTGGAGGTGGAGTCGGGTGTCTTCCCGCGCGTCGTCGGACAGGCCGCCGACGCGGCCCGCCACGTAGCTGGCGAGTTCGTCGAGCGTCGCCGTCCGTTCGGTGGTCTCTAGGAAGTACCGGAGCGTGTCGCGCCGCGCCTCCGCCGCCAGAGCCGCCAACACGTCGTCGGCGTTCCCCGGCGCCGGCGACTCGTCGATAGATTCGAGGGACATCGTGGTCGTAGAGTAGACGGCTTCCACGGGTAAGGCTGTACTACAACTGATTAGGCTCGGTTCGAGAGGACTCCCGCCCCGTTCCCCGTTCGGGCGGCGGCGAGCACCTCTGTAGCGCGTGTCCGACTGCGACGACCGCCTCGCGGCTCGCCGGAGATTCCGTCGACGGAAGGTTGATGCCGTCCGGCCGTCACCCCACGTGACGATGGTAACAGACGGGCTGACGGACGCACTCCGCGAGACGCTCGACGGGTTCGACCCGGTCGGGGTGCCCCGAACGACGCCGGAGGTGGCCGACAGCCTCGACATCGGCCGCCGGGCCGCGTACGCCCGACTGGAGCGTCTCGTGGAAGCGGACCGACTCGAGACGAAGAAGGTGGGGGCGAACGCCCGCGTCTGGTGGCGACCACCGACCGCCCCCGTCGGTCACGACGAACCGAGGGCGACGTCGGGGCGAGCCCGTGACCGACCGGAGGCACGCGAGGCGACGGCGCTGGCGTCGCTGGAACGCGCGAGCGTCGCGGGCGACGTCGGACTCTGGTCGTGGGCGTTCGAAACCGACGTCGTGACCGTGAACACGTGTCTGGCAGCGGCGCACGGCATCGCCCCCGACCGGGCCGCCGCCGGCATCCCGGCCGACGCCCTGTTCTCGTCGGTCCACGAGGAGGACCGTGAGCGGGTCCGGGCGGCCTTCGAGCGGGCCATCGAGGGGGCCGGGGCCGACGAGTTCGAGACGGAGTACCGCCTCCAGAGTGCGGCGACGGACTGGCAGTGGGTCCTGGCACGCGGCGAAGTCGCGTACGACGAGGGCGGAACGCCGGTCGGGATGGCGGGTGCGCTCTTCGACGTCACCACCCACCATCGCCGGGAGCGCGAACTCGCCGACCGTGCCCACCAGCAGGCGGTGGTCGTGGAACTCGGCCAGCGAGCACTGGGCCGTCAGGACGTCGACGCCCTGCTCACCGCCGTGAGCGAACGCGTCGCCGAGACACTCGACGCGGACTACGCGAAGGTGCTGGAGTACCGCGCCGACGACTTCCTGCTGCGGGCCGGCACGGGGTGGGCGGACGGACGGGTCGGTGACGCCACCGTGGGGGCCACCCGAGAGTACCAGGCCGGCTACACGCTGCGGGCGGCCGAACCGGTCGTGGTCGACGACTACGAGCGGGAGAATCGGTTCGTCCGGTCGGACCTCCTGAGCGCCCACGACATCGCGAGCGGCATCAGTGTCGCCATCGGCCCACCGGATCGCCCGTGGGGAGTGCTGTCGGTCCACGCGACCACCCGTCGCCAGTTCTCGACGAACGACATTTCGTTCGTCCAGAGCGTCGCCAACGTGTTGTTCCCGGCGCTCGAACGCCGCCGGCGCGAGCAGGCGCTCGAACGCCACCGCGAGCACCTCACGGCGTTGAACGGCCTCAACGAGGTCGTCCACGACATCGCTCACGCCGTCATCGAGCAGTCGACGCGCGAAGAAATCGAGGCGACCGTCTGTGAGCGGCTCGCCGAGACGGACTCGTACCTCTTCGCCTGGACCGGCGAGGTCGACGTGGCGACGCAGACGGTGACGCTCCGGACCGAAGCCGGCGTCGAGGGGTACCTCGACGGGGTCACCATCTCGGTCGACCCGGACGACGACCGCAGCGAGGGCCCGACGGGGCGGGCGCTTCGGACCAGGGAGATACAGGTCACCAACGACATCGAACGCGACGCCAGACACGACCCCTGGCGCGACCACGTCGAGTCGTACGACTTCCGCTCGTCGGCGGCGATTCCGATTCTTCACGAGGGGACCGTCTACGGCGTCCTGAACGTCTACGCGGAGCGCCCCAACGCGTTCAGGGGCCAGGAACGGGCGGTAATCGCCCAACTCGGCGAAATCGTCGGTCACGCCATCGTCGCCACCGAGCGCAAGCGGGCGCTGATAAGCGACGAAGTGGTCGAACTCGAGTTCGTCATCGAGGACGTTCTCGCGTCTATCGGCGTCGATTCGGAGCTGGACGACCCCATCGTGCTCGAGCGAGTCGTGCCCGTCAAGGACGGCGACTACCTCTTCTACGGACGCACGACGCTGGCGGG
Source organism: Salinigranum sp. (assembly GCF_041641895.1). Classification (NCBI taxonomy): domain Archaea; kingdom Methanobacteriati; phylum Methanobacteriota; class Halobacteria; order Halobacteriales; family Haloferacaceae; genus Salinigranum; species Salinigranum sp. The sequence goes on from NZ_JBEPXO010000077.1 coordinate 6,866, forward strand.
CGTCGACACCGTGCGGGAGATGGTCCGGACGGTACCGTTCTACGAGGCGGTCCGGTTCCGGCAGAACGGCGACGACCGGCCCTTCGAACTCCAGGTCTCCGACCCGCCGGTGCTGTCGACTATCTCGGCCCTCGAAGGCTCCGTGGAGCAGGCCGTCATCGAGCACGGCGACTACCGACTGACGGTCCACGTCCCGCCGCGTTCGGACGTCGGAGCGGTCATGCAGGCGATGACGGACGCCTACCCCGAGGCCCGTCTGCTCAGACGTCGTCAACTGACGAGACGGAGCGACGGGACCAGTTTCACGGCCTCGTCGCTCACCGCGGCTCTCACCGACCGCCAGCGCAGCGCGCTCGAGGCCGCCTACCACGCCGGATTCTTCGAGTGGCCACGCGAGAGCGACGGGCAGGACGTCGCCCGTTCGCTCGGCGTCTCGCCGCCCACGTTCCACCAGCACCTCCGCAAAGGGGAGAAGCGGATATTCGACTCGCTGCTCACGGCTCGCGGCACGACGAGCACCGGAGGCGGGGACGGGGACGGAGCGAGCGGTGGCTGACGCGCCGACCCGTCCCGCCGCGGCCCGACAGCCGAGTCAGACCGCCGCGTCGGCGTACCCTCGCGGGGGTCCGGCGTGCTCCGCCCCCCGGCGACGCGGGGCGACCGGAGCGCACAGCTTTATTCTCGTCGGGGCGACAGACTCTACCTGAATGGGGTACCGCCAGGCACTCGCCCTCCGCTGGTCGCGCCGCGACCGTCTCGCCGTCCTCGTCATCGCCGTCACCATCGCCTTCCTGACGGGGGTGACGCTTCTCGGCCTCGCGATGGCCGGACAGACGACGGCCATCGCCGCCGACTTCGACTCGCCGGGCACCGTCGAGTCGTTCGACTCCGTCGCCGAGGCGGAGGCGGCCGCCGGGAGCGGTGAGTACGTCCTCCCCGTCACGACCGTCTCGCTCGACGGCGAACGACGGACCGTCGTCGGGATTCCCACGCCGCCGCCCGAGGTGAGCGCGCGCGGGCAGACGGTCACGTTCCCGGCCGGCCGAGACGGAGTCCTCGCGGCGACCACACAGCAACAGACGGTCCGGGCGTCGGTCGAGACGGCGGCCGGCACACGGGAAGTCACGTTCGCCCCGCGGCCCCCGGGCGCACTCGTCCCCGACGGGTGGTACGTGACGACCGCCACGACCGTCGAGACGCTCGGTCCGACGAGCGCGTTCGTCCTCGCTCCCGACAGCCCGGGATTCGTCCCCTCTGGAGAGGCGGTCCCGCTCCTCTCCGTGCTCGCGTTCTTCGTCCTCGGGACCCGTCAGCTGGTCGACCTCCTGCTCCTGACGAGCCTCGCCGGCGGCGTCCTCGTCGCGGTGACGACGTTCAGCGTCACCCGCGTCGTCGTCGAGGACCGCCGCGAGACCATCTCGGTCGTGCGGTCGACCGGTGCATCCCCGCTCTCCGTGTACGCCATCTTCGGCGTCCGCGCCCTCCTGCTCACGGGTATCGGCGTCGCGTTCGGCTACGCGCTCGGCCTCGTCCTCGTCCGGAGTGTGGTCAACGCCGCCGTCTTCGCCGGCGCCCCGACGTCGCTCTCCATCTCGGTCACGACGGAGGCGGTTCGACTGCTCGCCCCGACGAGCGCCTTCGTCGCCCTCCTCGGCGGGGCCGCGGGCGTCGTCGCGGCCCGGCCGGCGGTTCGACCCCCGCCAGCGGCCGTCACGCGGCCGTCGGCCGCGGTTCCGACGCGCGGTGGCTCTCTCGATGCCGTCCGCCGCCGGCTCCGGCCCACACTCTTAGACTGGGACGCGCTCGTCCCCTCGACGGCGACGCTGTCCGTGTTCGTCCTGTTCGTCCTCCTCATCGCGGCGTCGGGCGGCGCGCTCGCGTCGCTCACGCCCGACGACCAGCAGACCATCACGGAGGCGGACGCCGCACACCCCATCGAGAGCAAGGTCCCCGTCTCCTACGCCGAGACGCTCCAGCAGCAGGGCGTCGCCGCCAGTCCCGAGATACTCCTGTTCGAGGTGTCGCGCGGGGAACCGTTCCTGGTCCGCGGCGTCGACTACCAGTCGTACGCCGCCGTCTCGGACTCCCGCATCGTCCGGGGGCGGCCACCACAGGCTGCCGACGAGGCAGTCGTCGGTGCCGACCTCGCCCGGACGCTGAACGTCGACGTCGGCGACACGCTCACCCTCGGCGGGAGCACCAGACCGGCGTTCACGCGGGTCGAAATCGTCGGCGTGTTCGCCGCCACGGGTGTCGAGGACGACCAGCTCCTCGTCTCGCTCGAGACGGGGGAACGCCTCTCGGCCAACCGCGAGGGGGAGGTCAACTTCATCCGGACCGAACCCATCGACCCCGGCGCGGACGCCGGGCCGACTCTCTCGGTGCTGGGTGCGGCGGCCGACCCGACCGACCGGGGGACCGAGCTCCGCCTCGTCGTCCAGAACTACGGCCTCGCCCCGCTCGACGAGACGGTGTCGGTCCGGTTCGGCGACGACACCCGTCCGCTCGAACTCGACCTCCGACCCGGACAGACGCGCGGCGTCACGCTCACGTTCCCCCAGCGTGAGCCCGGCGAGTACGAACTCCGCGTGGCCGGCTACACGCAGTCGGTCGCCGTCGGCGCGGGAAGCGGCGAGAACGCGCTGTCGGTCGACCTCCCGACCAGCATCCCCCCGGGGTCACAGCCGCAGGTGACCGTCACGCGCGACGGCCGACCGGTGGCCGATGCGACGGTCAGCCTCGACGGCCGCGAGGGGACGTGGACGACGAACGGGGACGGCGTGGTGCGCGTTCCGTTCCCCGAGGCGGGGAGTTACACGGTCGTGGCCATGCAGGGCGACGCGACGGCACGCACGGACGTCCGGGCGGTCGACGGGGCCGAGCGACGGCTCACCGCGAGCGTCGCGGTCCGTCCCCAGGCCCCCTCCATCGCGACGAGACCCACCGCCGTCGCCACGCTCAAGAACCCCTGGGAGCAACCAGTCACCCAGACAGTGACGCTCGTCCAGGGACCGAACGCCGCCGAGCGCGAACTGACCCTCCAGCCCGGGGCGACAACCGAGCATACCCTCCGTCTCCCCCCGCGTGCGGCCGGCAGTTACACCGTGACGCTCCTCCAGAACGGACGGAACACCTCCGCCGCGCAGTTCGCGGTACAGGGTGACGAACGGCTGGCCGCGGCGCTGGCCAGCAGTGGCCGCCGGTCGAGCGGCGGCGGCATCGCACAGGCCATCACCGTCGTCTTCGGGAACATCCGGGTGCTCGTCGCCGCGATGGTCGCGCTCGTGGGCCTCATGACCGTCGGCGCGACCACGGCCTCGTTCGCCCGGAGCATCCACGCCGCCCGCGACGAGGTGGGGGTCCGCCGCGCCGTCGGCGCCTCGCCGGGCGGCATCTACCGACTCGTCCTCGGCGACGTGCTCCGGGTCGGCGGAGTCAGTGCCGTCCTCGCAGTCAGCGTCGCCAGCGCGCTGGTCTGGCTCCTGCTCTCGCTCGGCGAACTCCGGCTCTTCGGCGTCGTCCTCCGGCCGACGTTCTCGCCGACGCTCCTGCTCGCGGCGGGTGGCTGTGCGCTCGGCCTCGCGCTCCTCAGCGCCGTCGTCGCCGCGTTCTCGCTCGTCTCCGCCTCGCCGGCGACGCTCCTCGCGCCCGTGTCGCGGGACGCGCCGACGCGTCCGGAGCGTCCCCGTTCGGGCCTCGGTGGGTCGGAGGTGCGGAGCGATGACTGACGTCGAGCAGGGGTCGGTGGGGTCGACCGAGTCGCGGCCGCGCACCACGACCGCGCTGGGGCAGGAACACGGCCACGGCCACGGCCACGGCCTCGGGACGCGCGGCCGCCGCGGACTGGTCGTCCTGGCGCTCCTGGCAGTCGCCGCACTCGCCCGCGTCGTTCCGCTCTACTTCAGCCCCCACCCGGCGACGCTCGACGGCTTCCAGTACGCGTGGTTCGCGACGGAGACCCTGCGGACGGGGTCGTTCCCAATCACGGCGTTCCGCGTCGACAGCATCGTCTACACGGGGCTCATCGCCAGCGTCTCGGGGGTGGTCGGCGTCGATCCGCTCCGCGTCACCCAGCCGCTCTCGTCGCTCGTCGGCGTCGCGGGCGTCGTCACCGGGATGGCCGTCGCCCGCCGCGTCGCAGGCGCGTTCGACTGGCCGCGTCGCCGCGTCTCCGCTGCCGTGGTCGCGACTGGCGTGATGCTCGCGCTCGACGGTATCTTCCTCCGCCGCACCATGGTCGCCGACGAGGAGGTCATGTCGTACGTCCTCGTCCCCCTGCTCCTCCTCGCGCTCCACGCAGTGCTCCGCCGGGGCGGGGGGACGCGACGCTGGGCGGTGGTGCTGGGGGCGTTCCTCGTCGCGATGCCGCTCGCGCACATCTTCTCGACGCTCGTCGCCGGCCTCTCGGTCGTCGCTCTCGTCGTCGCGCACGCGGTCAGGAACCCCTCCCGCCGCACGCTCCTCGGCGGTGGTGCCATCGCGGCCGGCTTCTGGGTCTACTTCGGCGGCTACTACCAGCTCGCCGCCGCCGTGATGCAACTCGCGTACGTCGACCGCGTGGTCGCGTTCCCGGGGCTGTTCCTCGCGTGGGGAATCGTCCTCGTCGTCGGCGTCGCGTGGGTGTGGACTACCTCCTCGCGAGCGCGCGCGCTCGCGGCCGTCGTCCCGCTCCTCGTCTTCTACCTCGTCACCGTCGTGAACGTCTTCGTCTCCGTCTACCCCGGGACGCCGCGGACGCCCGTGCTCGTCCTGGTGCCCGTCCTCGCGCTCGCCGTCCCGCTTCTCGTCGGCGCGTTCGGCCTGGGCCTGCTGTCGCCACGCCGGTCGGCCGGCGCACTCGTCGTCGCACTCCTCGCCGGCCCGCTGACGGTCATCGGCTTCTCGCTCACCGCGTCGCTCACGCCCGAGTACGTCAACACCGCCATCCGCGCACAGACGTTCGGGCACCTCCCGCTCGCGATACTCGCGGGGCTGGTCGTCGCCCGACTCCTCTCGACCCGCGTCGGCGTCGACGTCGGCGACTCGTCCGCGCTCCCGACGGGCGGGCGGTCGCTGGTCGGGACGCTCCTCGTCGTCGTCGTCCTCGTCGCCCTCGTCACCAGCGTCCCCTTCGCCTACCTGAACCTCGACACGGGCACGTACCCGAGCACGACGCTCGACTCGGAGTTCCGGGCGGTCGGGTTCGTCAGCGGAGCGGGCGGCGAGTGGGCGACCGACCACTCGCTCTCGCGCGTCGGCGTCCACTACTACCGGAGCGAGCCGACCGTCTCACCGACGGCCAGCTGGCTCTCCGGCGGCGCCAGCCCGTCCTGCCCGGTCCTCTCGCAGGCGTCGTGGACGACGTCCGGCGCGCACCTCTTCCCGTTCGCCCCCGAGACGGTCGCCGAGGAGCGGTACGACGACTGGCTCGGAACCCGGCACGTCGTCTACGCGAACACGGGTCGTGACCCGGCGACAGTCTCGCTCCCCGTGACCGCCGCCGGCCAGGGCTGTTGAGTCGATTCGCGGGGGAAGGGCGACCCCTTCGCTGGCGCACATCCGGCGACGGGTCTTGGTCGACGGCGTCCGTCCAGCGCGTCGCGGCGGACGTCGGCGACGTCAGTCGTGGATGCCCGACTCGGGGACCCCGAACTCGAACCGGGCCCCGCCCGCGGCGCTCTCTGTGAGGTCGACCGACCAGCCGTGGACGGCGGCGAGGTCCGTCACGATTGCCAGCCCGAACCCGGTGCCGTCGGCGCTCGACGTGTACCCGTACTCGAACACCTCCTCGCGTTTCTCCGGTGGAATCCCGACGCCGTCGTCCGCCACGTAAAATCCCGTCCGGTCCGACAGCGGGCCGACGCGCACCGTCACACCCGCGTCGTCACCACCGGGCTCGGCGGCGTCAGTGGTCGTCGTCCGCTCGCCCGTGGCGCCCTGTTCGAAACTGCCCTGACGAGCCTGCGAACGCGGGCCGGCCGACCCGTGTTCGACCGAATTCCGAAACAGGTTCTCGAACAGCTGGGTCAGGATACTCTCGTCGCCCTCGACCGTCGGGACGTCCGCTTCGACGCGCAACGTCGCGTCCGCCGTCTCGACGTACTCCCAGGCGTCGCGGGCAACCGACGTCAGCGGACACGCCGACCACGCTTCGAGCGCGGTACCCGCCTTCGACAGGGTGAGCAGGTCGTCGACGAGCGCTTCCATCCGGTCGAGCGCCGACGCCGTCTTCTCGAAGTACGCTGGCTCGCCTCGCTCCTCGGCGAGTTCCAGATAGCCGTTCGCCACCCCGAGCGGGTTCCGCAGGTCGTGGGAGACGATGCTGGCGAACTTCTCGAGGCGGTCGTTCTGTGCTTCGAGTTCGCGCTCCCGCTCGCGCAGGAGCGTTGTCCGCTCGGCGCGCGAGAGCGCCCCGGCCAGCGCCTCCGCGAGGAGTTCCAGCAGGGTCGTGTCGATGTCGTCGAAGGCCGCCGCGTCGAGTTCCGAGACGCAGATGGCTCCGTGACCGCCGAGCGGAATCACCATGGGCGCGTGACGTGACGACGTGTCCGCCCCGCCGCTGTCACCGTCACCGTCGCGACCCACCCCCGCCGGGCGCTCCTCGAGCGCTTGGCGCGCGAACGTCGAGAGCGGGTCGTCCCCGGCGCTCCGCTCGTACGCCGTCTCGCCACTGCCGGTCGTCCCCGTCTCGGAGACGGCCGAGGCCGGCTGTGACGCCCGCTGGAGCTGAATCCGGCAGAAGTCGACGCCCACGACGTCGATTGCCGCGTCGACGCCGATTCGTGCCGCCTCGGCCGTGTCCGACACGTCGATGAGCCGACTGGTGTACTGCTGGAGCCGTTCCAGCTTCCGTCCGTGCTTTTCGACCTGAGTGACGTCGGCGGCGATGCCGGCGAGTTGCACCACCTCTCCGTCGTCTCTGATGGGGTAGATTCGCGAGCGAAGCCACAGGACACCGCGTTCTGGGTGCAGGAGACGGAACTGCTGGACCTGTGGCCAGTCGACTGCCGCCGTCCCCTGTGCGTCGACGTCTGCTTCGACCGCGTCGACGTCGTCCGGATGTATCCGGTCGAGCCACGCTGTGGGGTCTCGACGGAGTTCCTGCTCCGACACACCGTACAGTTCCTCGGCGGCCGCGTTCACGAACGTCACCTCCGAGTAGTCCGGCGGGACGAGGAAGAACGCGTGGTCGACGTTCTCGGTGAACGTCTCGAACTGCTGGCGCGCCCGCTGGAGCTCTCGCTCCCGTCGCTTCCGGTCGGTGATGTCCTGGAGCACCCCGCGCAGCACGGGCTGGCCGTCGAGCCCCGTCACCGACGTCCCCCACGCGCGGACGTCCCTGACCTCGCCGTCGGCCCGGACGATTCGAAGGTCGAGGTCGTACGAGCCACCCGTCCGCACCGCTCGTTCGACCTCGCCCGCGATTCGGTCTCTGTCGTCGGGGTGGTAGAAGTCGATCCCGTCAGCCAGTGTCGGTTCGTACTCGGCGTCGACGCCGTGGATTCGCCGGACCCCGCTCGACCAGTGGAGGGCTTCCGTCACCGGGTCGTACTCCCAGATGCCGATGTCCGCGATCTCCTGGGCGCGCTCGAACAGCGCCTGCTGTCGCTCCAGCGCGCGTCGTCGTCGCTCGCGCGAGAGTTCCGTTCCGACCAACTCGGCCACGAGTTCGACCAGCGTGCGCTCGGAGTCGTCGAACGGGGCCGCCCGGACGGTCGGGCTCGAGAAGTTGAGCGTCCCGAACCGGTCGCCGTCGACGGTGAGCGGGGCGCCGATGTACGCTTCCAGTTCGAACTGCTGGTACGCAGGGTGTGATTCCTTCCCGTCGTCGACCGCGTCGACGAACGCACAGACGGCGTCCTGCCTGACGACTTCTTCACAGTACGTCGTCGACAGGTCGAAGCGGTCGCCGGGTTCGATGGAGACCTCCGGCGCGTACGCGCTGTGAACCGTGTAGGTGTCGCCTTCGACTTCCGAGACGATGCCGATGTCGAGGCCCAGCGACTCACAGCACACCTCGAGCAGCGACCGGACGCGCTCGTCGGTCGAGAGCGTCACGTCGGCCATGACCGCCTGCAGCTCTCGCAGGCGGTTCCGCTCCCGTTCGAGTTGCCGACGGACCTCGTACTGGTCGGTGAGGTCCCGCGCGACGACGAGCACCTGTCGTCCCCCGTCGTCCTCGAAGGGCGTCAGTCGAACGTCGTAGCACCGCCGTTCGAGCGGCGTCTCCACCCCGAGTTGCAGGTCGACGTCGTACGGGCCCGCGGAGTCGTCGCCTCCGTCGAGCGTCTCCCGGACGGCGCGCGTGAACCGCCGCGCGTCCTCGTCCGAGACCATCCCCTCGAGGAGGTCGCCGAGCGGTTCGCCCTCGACCTCGGCCGTCGTGTGGTCTCCGATGCCGCGGGCCGCGGCGGCGTTCGCGAACTGGACGGTGAACGCGTCGTCGATGACCAGCACCGCGTCGTAGACGGTCTGTAACACGGCCTCCTGTCGCTCTAGCTCCTGCTGTCGCTCCCGTTCCTCGGTGACGTCCCGGGAGAAGACGGTGAGCCCATCCGCGTCGGGGAACGCCCGCACCTGCACCCAGTAGCCGAACGGGTCGTCGAGGCGTTTCTCGAACGAGACCGGGAGGCCGGTCTCCATCGCGGTCCGGTACCGTCGTTCGATTCCCGTTCCGACGACCGACGGGAACTCCTCCCACAGCGACTTCCCCACCAGCGTCTCGGGGTCGCGCCCGACGCGGTCCGCCATGGTCTCGTTCATGTACTCGATGCGCCAGTCGGCGTCGACGGCGTAGACCGCGTCGGTGGTCCGTTCGAGCCACTGCTGGTCCGGAGCGTCGAACCGCCGCGTTCGCTGCCCGTCGCGTGTCTCTGCGACGGCTCGTCGGACGCGTTCGGCGAGGAGCGACGTCCCCTCGCCGGTCGAGCCGACGGGCACGTAGTCGGTGACGCCCGCGCGAAGCGCCCGCCGGGCGAATTCGTCGGTCCCCCGGTCGGTGAACAGGAGGACGGGCAGGTCGTGGCCCTGCGCCCTGATGGCTTCGACGAGGTCGACGCCGGTCCGCGTCGACAGCGTCTGTGCGGTGACGACACAGTCGACGTGGTCCGCCGACAGCCGGTCGAGCACGGCCGTGGGTCGGGTCACCGCGTCGATCGTCACGTTCGGTATCCGCCGTTCGAACTGCGACCGGACGGGGTCGGGGACGCGTGGCTCGTCGCTCACGTACAGCACGTCGACCGACGCCCCCCGTGTCTGGTCCGGCCTAATCACGAAGATGCGGAGGGAAAGACGGTACAATAATCCTCGCCCAGGGTTTTCATTCCTGATACCATCAGCCGACCGACGTGTCGCCGAGGAGGGGACGGGTCCCGGCGAACGAGAGCAGAGCGAGGAGTGGGTCGACAGAGGCCGGGGTCGAACGGACGCCGGAGACCGGGTCCCACTCAGTGGTCGGGGAGGGCGACCGACTCGTCCGCCGCCTCCCGCCACGACCGCGTGGGTCGCCAGCCGAGTTCCTCCCGTGCCTTCGAGACGTCGTAGGCGGCCGCGTCGCCCTCGACGGTGCAGTCGTCCGGGAGCCGCCCGAAGTGGGTCTGCATCAGGTCGCGCAGCGGTCGGCCGAGGGCGTTGTCGGGGCCGACGCAGTTGAACGCCTCGTGGCCGGTCACGTCGGCCGTCAGTGCGGCTTCGACCAGGTCGACGACGTCGCGGACGTCGACGTACGACCAGTAGTTGCCCGCGCCGGCCGCGAGGTCCGAGACGTACGCCTCGTCACGGCACGGGTAGTCACCGGGAATCTGAATCCAGGAGGGCCGGAGCGAGACGACGGGGACGCCGGCGCGTCGCGCGACCGTCTCCGCGACGTCCTCGGCGACGACCTTCGAGAGGCCGTAGTCGTCCTCCGGGCGCAGTGGGTGAGACTCGGTGACGGGGAGGTGGTCCGGGACGGGTGTCTCCCTTGCGAAGAAGAAGCCGTACACCCCGTCCGAGGAGGCCTGGACGATGCGTGCGCCGACCCGACCCGCCGCGGTCAGGACGGCGTGCGTCGCCAGAGTGTTGTTCCGGTACGTCTCGACGCCCGGGCGGAGTCCTGCCGCGGGAATCGCGGCCCAGTGGACCACCGCGTCCGGTTCGCGTGCGGTCAGTGCGTCGAAGACGGGGCCGGGTTCGGTCAGGTCGACAGCCTGGTAGTCGACGGCCGGGTGGCCCCCGTCCGCGGGACGACGTCGGTCGAGACACATCACCGTGTGGTCCGCTGCGAGTCGCTCGACGACCCACCGTCCCGACTGCCCGCGGCCGCCCGTGACGACGATGTCCATACCCACCGGTTCACGACGCGGGTGTTAACACCAGCGAACCGGCCTGGACTGGCGGGCCGACGCCGGCGACGCGTCGACGGGCCGGCTTCACGTGACTGAGAGCACCCGTCGGTGGGAGTCAGCGTAATTCAAGATGATGCCTCCGGCCTCAACGAGCGACCGAAGCGTAGCGAAGGGAGCGAGTAGGCCGGAGAGGAAACCGACATGGGACGACACAACCGGCATACATCGACCGACCGACTTCCGAACGTGTAAGTACCGTCTGGTACTCTCTGAAGTATGGATGTGCGTCGAACCGCTGTCGTGAAACTCGCCGTTTCCGACGAGTAACGCAACGCACTCCACCGAACCGCCGACCACTACCTGTCCTGCGCGAACCAAACCGCCGACTACTGTTGGTCCGACACCTCCTACACCGAGTGCAAGACCAACAAACGGCAGGTTCGTGACGCGCTCTACTCCGAACTTCGAGCGGAGACGGACTTGCAGGCGCAACTCGTCCAAGCCGCCATCAAACGCGCCGTCGAAGCCGTCAAAGGCGTTATCGAACGCTGGAAGAAGGGACAGCGCGTCTCTTGCCCCACGTTCACCGCTGAAACGATGGACTACGACACGCGGAGTGCGACCTCCTACCGAAACAAGGTGTCGCTGGCAACTGTCGAGGGGCGGGTCGAACCCTCGTTCGTTCTCCCGGCAGACAGCCCGACGCCCTACGAGCGATATGTACTCTCTGAGGACTACGAGTTCCGCGAGAGTACGCTTCGGTACGATGCGGTGAACGACGAGTTCTACCTCAACATCTCGACTCGGCGGATAGACGGCGACGAGGCTCCGGCAGATACCGGGCACCCCGACCAAACAGTCCTCGGTATCGACCTCGGCGTCAATAGCCTCGCCGTCTCCTCAACCGGCACGTTCTGGCAGGGAGACGACTACGGACACTGGTGCCGCGAGTTCGATAAACGACGCGGTGAGATGCAACAGCGCGGAACGCAAGCCGCGTACAACGCCCTGCTTCGACTCGGGAAGCGCGAAGAAGCGTGGCGGAAACAGTACATCCACACCGTCGCCAACGAAATCGTCTCGGAAGCCGTTGAACACGACTGCGACGTAATCGCGTTCGAGGAGTTGAACGACATTCGTGAGCGGCTTCCACACGCGAAGTGGCACCACATATGGGCGTTCCGACGCCTGTTTGAGTACGTCTCCTACAAAGCGCCCGAACGGTGTGTCTCCGTGGAACAAGTCGCGCCGAACCACACGTCCCAACGCTGTTCTCGGATGGACTGTGGGTTCACACACGACGACAACCGCCACGGAGAACGCTTCTGTTGCCAGAAGTGTGGCTACGATGTGAATGCGGACTACAACGCGGCGAAGGACATCGGGCTACGATACGCCCGAAAGCGAACACACAGACTCCGTTCCTCGCCCAAGTCGGGGAACGGAGACGCAGAAGTAGACCTGCGTGTGAATGGTGGGACGTTGAACGGCGAGAGTCACCGGCCTATTACTGGCGACTGATTGCCGGGAGTCCACATCAAAGCCCCACCCTCAAGGACCGAGGCGCGTATGCGCCGAGGGAGTCGGGTGGGGTAGTTTACTCGCGGCCGAGCGTCACCCGTTCGAGACACCGACGCACCAGCGACGGCTGTCGCGACTCGTGGGGGTAGACCGTGACGGTCGTACACCCCGGCTGGGGGAGCGAGCGCGGCTTCGTCGTGAGCGCCGCCCGGAGTCGGTCGTCGACGCCCCGTCTGACCAGCAGGTCCGGTTGAGTGCGTCGCCCGCCGTCGGTCAGGGCGGGCGGCGCGCGGACCGGCACCGCGAGCACCGACGAGAGGTCCGCCCGGGAGGCTTCGGCCAGTTGCTCGTGCTCGGCGTCGTCGTCGTCGAGCGGGTACCACAGCGAGAGGCTGCCGTCGTTCGCCGCCGTGAGCGTCTCGGCGACGGTGACCGAGAGCGGGGGGTACCCCCCGCGCTCGACGGCGAGTGCGACGTGGTCGGGGCGGTCGTAGCCGAGGTTGTCCACGAGGAGGACGTCACACGGCGCGTGACGGACGACCCAGTCGATGGGGTCGCCGAAGAGGCGCGACCGGAGGCGTAGCGGTTCGTGTTCGGCCACGACGACGTCCACCTCCCGGTGGCGTGCCGCGTTGACGAGCGCGTGTTTGGTGTCGTGACTGACCACCTCGTCGGCGTCGACGTCGACGCC
>NZ_JBEPXO010000078.1:0-19107 GCF_041641895.1 Salinigranum sp.
CCCGATGACGTCGCGCATCTCCGTCATGAGGCCGGTGTCGCCGGCGTGGTAGAACGTCGTCGACTCCTCGTCGGACATCTGCGTCGGCTTCGTGTCCGAGACGACGAAGCCGGCGGGCATCCCCGCGGAGGTGCCGTAGGAGGTCTCGATGCCGTTCGAGTGGTCCGCGCGGTGCATCGTCACGTAGGCGTCGCCGCACTCGACGGTCCCGCCGAGGTTCATCCCCATCCCGCCGACGGCGTCGTACTCGCCGAACTCGTCGCGGCAGTACTCGACCAGTTCGGGCGTCGCGACGAGGGTCGTCCCCTCGTAGCGGTCGACGTCGCCGATGTGGTCGGCGTGGCCGTGTGTCAGGAGGAGGTAGTCGGGGTCGAGTTCCTCCGGGTCCGTGTCGGTGTGTGGGTTGTCGAAGAACGGGTCGACGAGCAGCGACGTGTCGTCGACCTGTACGTGCCAGCAGGAGTGTCCGTGCCAGGTGAGTTCCATGTGCACGCGGGAGTTGTGCCGAGACCCACATAAATGATGCCGCGGCGGCAGGACGGACTCCTCCAGTGGGAGGAGCGTGTCACGACGAGCACCCGGACAGAGTTTATCACCCGTGCCACACGATGGAAGACGATGTCCGAGCCACGACTCGTCACCGTCGGTCTCTCCGACCTCGGTCGAACTGACCTGCCCGGCCGAGACCTGTTCTCGGCGGCGCTCGCCGACGCGTTCGAGGACCTCCCAGACCCCGCTGAGGTCGTCGACGCGCTCTACCTCGGCAACCAGTCCGAACAGTACGAGAACCAGATCATGCAGGGAACGCTCATGGCAGAGTGGGCCGGCCTCCGGCACGTCCCGGCCGAGCGCGTCGAAGGGTGTGCCGCCGCGGGCGCACTCGCCCTGAAGAACGCCGTCCGCGACGTCCGCGCGGGCGTCCATGACGCCGTCCTCGCCTGTGGCGTCGAGAAGATGACCGCCGGCGGGACCGAAGGGGCGACGAACGCGCTAGCGGCGGCGTTCGACCGCGCCCTCGAACAGCGGTCCGGCGTGACCGCCCCGGCGCAGTACGCGCTCCTCGCCCAGCGGTATCTCCACGACACCGACGCGACCGAGACGGACCTCGCTCGCATCGCCGTCAAGAACCACCGCAACGGCGCACGGAACCCGAACGCGATGTTCCAGCGGGAGATCGACGTCGATACGGTGCTGGAGTCGTCGCCGGTGGCCCGGCCGCTGAAACTGTACGACTGCGCACCCGTCACCGACGGGGCCGCAGTCGCGCTCGTGACGAGCGCCGACGTCGCCGACGACCTCGTCGGCCGCGACGACCAAGTGCGGGTCGCTGGCTCGGCCGCGAAGGCGAACAACATCGCCGTCGCCGAGCGCGACATGACGTTCGTCGAGGGTGCGAACCGCGCCGCGACCGACGCCTACGAACAGGCCGGCGTCGAGGCCAGCGACGTCGACGTCGCGGAGGTCCACGACGCGTTCACGGTCTGTGAGGCGCTCCTGGCGGAGGCGGCTGGCTTCGCGCCCAGGGGTCGGGGTGTCGAGAGCGCACTCCCACCCGTCGAACGGAGCGAGGGCTGGACGGACGTCCACGTCAACACCAGTGGCGGCCTGAAGGCCCGCGGTCACCCCATCGGCGCGACGGGCGTCGCCCAGGCCGCCGAGGCGTACGAGCAGTTGACCGGCCGCGCCGGCGACCGGCAGCGCGATGCGAGCGTCGCGCTGTTGCTCAACGAGGGCGGCGTCGCCGACGCGGTGACGGCGGCGCACGTGCTTCTCTCCCCGGACGCGGAGGTGGCACGATGACCGACGACACGACTGCCGGCGCCGACGTCGGGCCGCTCTCCCGCGATGACGTCGTCGCCGACAGTCCGTTCACGCTCCCGGGCTTCTTCGACGCCCTCGCCGACGACCGCCTCCTCGCCGCCGAGTGTCGCGACTGCGACGCCGTGCTGGTGCCACCGCGCCCAGCCTGCTACGAGTGTGGGAGTCGCAACGTCGCCATCGCCGAGCAGTCGAAGACCGGGGCGGTCTACTCGTACACCGAAGTCGCCCGCCCCCCGTCGGCCTTCGAGGATCTCGCGCCGATCACTCTCGCGGTTGTCGAACTCGAGTCGGGCGGTCGACTCACAGGCCGCGTCGACGCCGCGTACGACGACGTCGAAATCGGGATGCCGGTCGAGCTAACGACCCGGACCCCGGACTTCGACGCCGAGGCGGTCCTCTCGTACGAGGCCGACTGGCCCATTCACGTCTTCGAGCCGCGGGGGTGAGGTCACGGCGGCGAAGTCAGTCCCCGCGACCGGAGGCGAGCGCCTCCGCTGTCGGTGACGTGGGCCTCCGGCGCGTCAGGACGGACTCTCGGTGACTTCGACGACCCGGGCGTTCTCCACGAACTCGTTGCCCCCCTCGACGACTAGCTGGACGTCCATCCCGGGCAGGTCGTCGCCCTCGCCGAGTTCCTCCGGCAGAGAGACGCTCGTGACGCCCTCGTAGGTGACGCCCCGGCGCTGGATGACCCGGTCGCCGTGCTCGAACTGGTTCCACCCCTCGTCGGGGCCCAGTTCGTCTGCGGCGAAGTACTCCTGTGTGTTCTGACTGACGACCTCGTCGCCTTCCTCGACCGTCGTCTTCGCGTCGCCGTCGCGGTACTGGTGGACGTGGACGATCACGGTCGGCTTCTTCGGTCGGCTGTTACCAGTGACTGCTGCTGGCGAGCGCAAGCAGTGCGTCGCATCGATTTCTCCTTTCGCAACTCCTTCCTCACCGCCCCGCACACCACCCGACATGCGACGCGTACGATTCCGCGACCCTGCAGGTGCCGTCCGGACCGGCGAGTGGCTCGACGACGGTGTGGCCTTCGCCGACGAGGAGTACGAACTCCACGAGGTTGACGTCCTCCCCCCGTGTGAGCCGTCGAAGCTCGTCTGTATCGGCCGCAACTACGCCGACCACGCCGCCGAGATGGACAACGACATCCCCGACCGACCGATGCTCTTCCTGAAGGGACCGAACACCCTCGCCAGTCACGGCTCGACGGTGACGCTCCCAGCCGGGAAGGAGCGCATCGACCACGAGGCGGAACTCGGCGTCGTCGTCGGCACGCAGGCGCGGAACCTTTCGGAGGCGGAGGCGATGGACTGCGTCGCGGGCTTCACCTGCGTGAACGACCTCTCGAACCGCGACGACCAGCGCGAGGAGCAGAACTGGGTCCGCGGGAAGGCGTTCGACGGCGCGGCCCCCATCGGTCCGGTCGTCGCCGACCCCGAACACGTCCCCGCCGACGCACGGGTGCAGGCTCGCGTCGACGGCGAGGTGCGACAGGACGGCTCGCGCGACCAGCTCGCCTTCTCGGTCCCCGAACTCCTCGCGGAGATCACCAGCTATCTGACGCTCGAACCCGGCGATGTCGTCTCGACGGGGACGCCCGAGGGCGTCGGGCCGCTCTCCGACGGCGACCACGTCGAAATCGAAGTCGAGGGCGTCGGGACGCTCGAACACGACGTCCGGATTCCCTGACCCGGGGCGTCCTCGGACGACCCGCCGTGCTGGCGTCTCGACATCGAGGAACCGCCGCGCCGCTTCGGGCGTCACCACGGGCCGTTCGAGCTCCTCGACGGGACGCAGGCGAGCGAGGCGGCTCGGCCGTGGATGGTAACCCATAAGTTTAGGCTCACCAAAATCAGGCCGATGAGGCTGTCCCGACGCGACGCGCTCGCCGTTCTCGCGGGTCTCGGTGCTGTCGGAGGGGGCGTCACCGTCGGCGCACTCGGGACGCGCGACCCACCGGTCGCCGGTGACGGTGCGACCGACGGGTCCGAAGCGGACGCGGAGGATACGGAGGGGACGGAGGACGCTGAGGCGGCCCGCTCGGTCCTCGTCGCGGCCGCGGAGGTGCTCTACCCGTCAGCCGTCGAGGGACACCGGGAGTTCGTGGAGACGTACGTCGCCGGGCGTCGCCGGACCGACCCGGACCACCACGCGGGCGTCGTGGCGGCGGCGAACGAACTCGACGCCGTCGCGCGCGACTGGCACGACGCCGAGTTCGAAGCGCTCGCCCCGGAGACGCGCGACTACCTCCTCCGCGACCTGGGTGTGGATGTCGCCGACCCCGACCCCGACGGGAACCTCTCGGACCGACTCCGTTTCTTCGTCGTGAACGACCTGCTGTACGCCTTCTACACGTCGCCGACCGGCGGACGACTGGTCGGGACGGAGAACCCGACCGGCTACCCCGGCGGACTCGAATCGTACCAGCGCGGCCCGGAGGCGTCCGAGGATGGCTGAGGGGAGACAGCCGTCACCGCGTGCGGACGTCTGCGTGGTCGGGTCGGGACCCGCGGGTGCCCTCGTCGCGTGCCGACTCGCCGAGGCCGGCCACGACGTCGTGATACTGGAGGCGGGGCCGCGGTTCGACGGCGATAGAGAGAACCGGATGGAGCGGCACCTCCGCCCCGACATGGGCAACCCGTGGGAGATGGGCGGCCCGCGCGACGCGTACGCCTCGACCGGGGAGCGACACTACCCACTCAACGCCGCCCGCGTCAAGGGCGTCGGTGGGTCGTCACTCCACTGGCACGGGATGGTGATGCGCCTGCACGAACGGGACTTCGAACTACACTCCCGACACGGCGTCGGCACCGACTGGCCCATCTCGTACGCGGACCTCCGCCCGCACTACCGCGAGGCCGAGCGCGAACTGGGCGTCGCGGGCGCACTCGACAACCCCTACGCGCCACCGCGCGAGGAGCCGTTCCCCCTGCCGGCGTTCCCGCCGTCGTACTCGGACTCGCTCTTCGCCCCGGCCTGTGAGAGGCTGGGCATCGACATGCACTCGGTGCCGAACGCGCGCAACTCCGAACCGTACGGGGGGCGAAGCGCCTGCGTCGGCTACGGCACCTGCAAACCCGTCTGTCCGTCCGGGGCGAAGTACACCGCGGAGACGCACGTCGCCCGCGCCGTCGAGGCGGGCGCTCGAGTCGTCGACCGCGCGCCGGTGCAGCGACTCGAACACGACCGGTCGGGCGAACGGGTCGACCGGGCGGTGTACGCCACGCCCGAGGGGACGTACGAACAGGAGGCCCGGCGGTTCGTCGTCGCCGCCGGCGGGGTGGAGACGCCGCGACTCCTCTTCCTCTCGCGCTCCACGGCGTATCCCGACGGCCTCGCCAACTCCTCGGGTCTCGTGGGTCGGTACTTCATGGACCACCTGTTCGCGGGCATGGGGGGCCGACTCGACGTCGACACCCGCCAGCACCACGTCGGCTTCAACACCAGCGAGTCACACCAGTTCTACGACGACACCGACCCGGTGAACGGTCTCAAACTGGAGTTCCTCAACTACGCCGGCCCGACCGTCGCCGGGGCTGCGCTCTCGGCCGATACGTGGGGCGACGAACTGCTCGACCAGCTGACGGGGGTGTACGGCACCCAGCTCGGGATGGGCGCGCTGGTCGAACAGCTCCCCCGGAAGGAGAACAGGGTGACGCTCGACCCCGAAATCACGGACGACCACGGCAATCCCGTCCCCGACGTCCAGTGGTCACTCGACGCGGAGACGGAGGCGGCGCTGCGGCGGGCGAACGACGTCCAGGAGCGGGTCCTCTCGGAACTCGGTGTCGAAATCGAGTGGCGCGTCGGCCCCGAGAACACCGGGCCCGCGTTCCACCAGATGGGGACGACGCGGATGGGGTCGGACCCACGGACGAGCGTCGTCGACCCGTCGCTCCGGACGCACGACCTCTCGAACCTCTGGCTCGTCGGGTCGAGCGTCTTCCCCACGGGTGGGGCGATGAACCCGACGCTCACCATCGCGGCGCTCGCCCTTCGGGCCGCCGAGGCGCTCGACGAGGGGCTCTGACGTCGTTCGAACCCCTGACGACGAGTGGTTCAGCGGTCGGCTTCGAGCGCCTCGACGTCCTCGCGGTCCTCGTCGGCGAGGGTGGCGTCGACGAGCGCCTTCATGCCCCGGCGGAGTCGCTCGGAGGTGGCCTGACTCGACACGTCGAGTACGTCGGCGACGTCCTGGAGCGAGGCCCCGCGGGGAATCGAGAAGTAGCCGTTCCGGAGCGCGGTCAGGAGCGTCTCGTGCTGGGCGGTGGTGAGGCCGAACCGGTGTTCGGGCGCCTGCTGCTCCCGGTCGTACACCGCGCGGAGGTTGATGTCGAAGTCGGCCTCCCAGCAGCGTTCGCGGAACGAGGCGATGGACTCGCGTCCCGGGAAGCGCATCCGGAGGAACCAGCCCTGCCCGTCGTTCTCCGCGTGGAGGACGACGCCATCGAGGTCGACCAGCGCCCGGTAGGCTTCGACCTCGGGGACGTCCGCCGCGTACTGGACGCGGTAGAGGCGGGCGTCGTGCTCTTCGATGAGCATCTCGAACGTGGTGATGGTCGGGTCCTGCGCCAGCGCCGTCTCGAACCGGTCGAAGTCGCCTCCCGACGCCCAGAAGAGGTTTCGCAGTGGGACCGCGTCCGACGCGTCGAGGGTGTCGACGACGACGGACATCCCCGGTGCGTGCTCGAGGGCGTGTGAGAGAACGTCGGTGTCGATGTCGAATTCTACGATCATGGGTGTGACGTCACCGGGCCGCTGTCCGGACGCGACCGCACTGGTCCGTGGGTCTCCTACGATACCGATAGACTTGAGCGCTCTGACCTCAAGAACGGCGACGACCACGACGGGGTCTGGGCGTCGCTCGGCGTCGAGGGCCGAGGCAGCGCAGGGGCGAGGCCCGACCGGTCGTCGAACGGCGGACCGGCCGCCTCGGCCGACCCGTGACCCCGGGTCGGGTGACGGCCATCGTCTCCGTCGCACCGGTCGTCCCCCTGATTTCCCCCCTCGTGCCAGCTGGCGTCTAAGTTATCAGAGTCGATTCACTTAGAGTACGTCGGTGGATATTCATGCCGTCCAGCCTCCATCTCGTCGCCCGTCGTTCTCTCCGGTGAGAACGACCGGAACCGCCGGACGACGCATGGGCATTCTTAAGGACCGGGCACCGTATCGTTGGCCTACATGCAACCACGGGACCTCTCTGCGCACTCTCCGTACGTGCCCGGACGGGGCATCGAAGAGGTCGCCCGCGACCTCGGAATGGACCCCGCGGACCTGACGAAGCTCTCCTCGAACGAGAACCCACACGGCCCGAGCCCGAAGGCCGTCGAGGTCCTCCGCGAGTACGCCGACGCGGTGCACGTCTACCCGAAAGCCTCTCACTCCGACCTCACGGAGCGACTCGCGACCGAGTGGGACGTCGACGCCGAACAGGTGTGGGTCTCCGCCGGCGCCGACGGCTCGCTCGACTACCTCTCGCGTGCCATGCTCGACCCCGGCGACCGGGTCCTCGTCCCCGAACCCGGCTTCTCCTACTACGGGATGACCGCCCGCTACCACCACGGGAGCGTCGCCTCGTACCCGCTCTCGAAGGCTGACGACTTCACCCAGACCGCCGACGGTGTCGTGGACGCGTACGACGGGGAGCGCATCGTCTACGTGACGACGCCGCACAACCCGACGGGGAGCGAACTCCCGCGCGACGAACTCGTCGACCTCCTCGGTCGGGTCGACGACCACACGCTCGTCGTCGTCGACGAGGCGTACGGCGAGTACGCCGAGGGTGAGAGTGCCGCGGCGCTGGTGGACGAAGTCGACAACCTCGCCGTCACCCGGACGTTCTCGAAGGCGTACGGCCTGGCGGGCCTCCGCATCGGCTACGCGCTCGTCCCCTCCGAGTGGGCCGACGCGTACGCCCGCGTGAACACGCCGTTCGCGGCGAACGAACTCGCCTGCCGGGCCGCCCGCGCGGCGCTCGACGACGACGCACACCTGGAGAAGACCGTCGAGACTGCCCGCTGGGCCCGCCGCCACCTGAGAGAGGAACTCGACGCCCACACCTGGGAGAGCGCGGGCAACTTCGTTCTCGCGGAGGTCGGCGACGCGAGCGCCGTCTCGGACGCGAGTCAGCGCGCCGGCGTCATCGTCCGTGACTGCACGTCGTTCGGTCTGCCGGCCTGTATCAGGGTCTCGACCGGGACCCGCGAGGAGACGACGCGGGCGGTCGAGGTGTTGAACCGCGTCGTCCACGAGGTGACGGAGGCGTGAGAGTCGCCCTGACCGGGACGCCCGGGACGGGCAAGACCACGGCCGCAGCGCGGCTTCCGTACGAGGTTGTCCACCTCAACGACGTCGTCCGCGACCACGACCTCTGGACGGAGGAGGACACCGACCGGGGGTCGCTCGTCGTCGACGTCGACGCCCTCGCGGCGTGGATCGACGACCACCTCGCCCGGCGCGAGGACGACGTCGTCGTCCTCGAATCACATCTCGCCCACCTGCTCGACGCCGACCGCGTCGTGGTCCTCCGGTGTCGCCCGGACGTGCTCGAAACGCGGCTCCGAGAACGCGGAGAGGGCAGCGCCAAAGCCGCCGAGAACGCCGAGAGCGAGGCGCTCGACGTCGTCCTCTCCGAGTCGGTGCAGGCACACGGCGAGGAGCAGGTGTACGAAGTCGACACGACCGACCGGACCCCCGACGACGTCGCGGCCGCCGTCAGGGCCGTCGTCGAGGGCGACCGGGACCCCTCGGCCGGGACGGTCGACTTCACCGACTACCTCCACCCATGACGCTCGACAGACTCAGACCGCTCGCCTCGCGCGCACTGGGGCCGTTCGTCGGCGCCGCCGACGCCGTCGGCCTGACGCCGAACGGCGTGAGCGTCATCGCGTTCGGCGTCGCCGTCCTCGCGGGCGGCGCGTTCTACCTGGCGACCTCTCTCGCCTACGTCGTCGGTGCGGTCTGCGTCTTCCTCAACGGGTGGCTCGACCTCGTCGACGGGGCGCTCGCGCGCGAACAGGGGGTCGCGAGCGACGCCGGCGACTTCCTCGACCACGTGCTCGACCGTTACGCCGACATCGTCATCATCGCCGGTCTCGCCGCCGGCGTCGGACGGTACGGCCTCGGCTTCGCCGCCGTCACCGGCGTCGTCATGACGTCGTATCTGGGGACACAGATACAGGCCGTCGGCCTGGGGCGCGCGTACGGCGGCCTCGTCGGCCGGGCGGACCGCCTCGCGCTCATGGGACTCACTGCAGTCGTCGCCGCCGCCGTCCCGGGGCCGGTGGTCTCGGGACTCTCGGCCGTGGCGCTCCTGCTCGCGTTCTTCGCCGTCGTCGGCCACCTCACGGCGCTCCAGCGCTTCTGGGGCGCGTGGTCCGACCTGACGGGGTGAGACGACTCGTGCGGGTGCGGGCTGTTCGACTCGTGGCTGGACGTGTCGGTGGACGGGTGTCGGCGGCTGCCCGGCAGTGACCTGAGAGCGCGACACAGGCACATCGGCCCCCGACCGACTGGGGTGCTCCGGACCTCGCTTCGCTCGGGTCCCGCGCTCCTCGCCTCGCGCACGTGACGTCGACGCGACACCGCACGTCCGGGGGTGGCCACTGCCCCCGCTGGCTCACGACGCGCCCGACGTCCCGGTCTACCGACGGACCTCGCTCCTCAGCCCCACCGACACCTACTCGACTGAACCCGCCGCACACCGACCACTGGCCGCGTCTCTGGCGCACCTTTTATACACCGGGCTCTGCTAATGGTGGTATGCCCCAGTGCGAGATGTGCGGCGCCTCCAAGTCGTCGCTCACCACCGTCAAGGTCGAAGGTGCCAAACTGGACCTCTGCGACGAGTGCAAGGACTTCGGCACCGAGGTCCGCACTGAGTCGTCCTCGTCCGGGTCGACCAAGTACTCGACGAGTTCGTCCTCGGGGAAGTCTTCGTCGTCGTCGTCATCGTCGTCGTCCTCGTCGGGCGGGGCGTCGAAGCGCCGCCGCCGCGACATGTTCGACGACATGGACGAACTCGCGACGGACTACGACCAGCGGGTCCGGGAGGCCCGCGAGAGCCGTGGGCTGAGTCAGCAGGACCTCGCGAACGAACTCAACGAGAAGACCAGCCTCATCCGGAAGATAGAGCGCGGCGACGTCCTCCCGAGCGACGACGTCCGAAAGAAACTCGAACGGAAACTCGACGTGTCGCTCACGGAGGGGCCGAGCGACGACGACGACGGGAGCGAGTGGTCGTCCGGGTCGTCAACGACGACCACCCTCGGTGACGTCGTCAAGCGGAAGGACTGAGCGGGCGACGAAGGTTTTTCTCCGCGGCTTCGGTTCGGTGAAGCATGGCATCCGACCCGAAAGAGGAGTTCACGCTCGGCGCTGCACAGGTCGCCCCGGTGTACCACGACAAGGAAGGGACGCTCGACCGCACGCTCGAGTGGATCGCGCGCGCCGGGCGGGAAGACGTCGACCTGCTCGTCTTCCCCGAGACGTACTTCCCGGGGTACCCGTACTGGCGGCGGAGTACCTCCATCGCCCGGTGGACCGACCTCGTGGTCGACCTCGCGAAGCACTCGCTGGCCGTCGACAGCGACGCCGTCGAACTCGTCGGCGAGGCAGTCGACGACGCGGACCTCCACCTCGTCCTCGGGACCAACGAACGGAGCGACCGTCGCGGGAGCGAGACGCTGTACAACTCGCTGTTCTTCTTCGACCGGTCCGGCACGCTGGTCCGGCGACACCGGAAGCTGATGCCGACCCACGACGAGCGGACCATCTGGGGCCGTGGCGACCCCGCCAGCCTCACCACTCACGACACCGACATCGGGCGGGTGGGCGGCCTCGTCTGCTACGAGAACCACATGACGCTGTCGAAGGCGGCGCTGTGTGCGATGGGCGAGGAGATTCACGCCGCCGCGTGGCCCGGCTTCTGGGAGCAACACGGTCACCCGGGCGACAAGACCGGCGCCGAGTCCGCCGCCGCGAAGGACACCTGTGACATCTACCCCGCCGTCCGCGAGTACGCCTTCGAGACGCAGTCGTTCGTCGCGTCCTGTTCGGCGTACATGGACGAGTCGGTTCCCGAGAAGTTCGACCCCGACGAACTCGGGTTCGGCGTCGGCAACGGCGGGAGCATGCTCGTCAACCCCGCGGGCATCGTGAAGGCCGGTCCGGCCGTGGGCGAGGAGACGCTCCTCACGGCCGACTTCCACCGCGACGAGCGGCGCGCGACGAAGGCGTACTTCGACGCGATGGGCCACTACGCGCGGTGGGACGCCGTCTCCCTGCAGATTTCGGACGAGACGCTCGACCCGGTTCACCCCGATGCCGACGCGTCCCCACGGCCCCGTCTCTCGGCTCACCGCGCGGAGGAACTCGCGACGGAGCACGACGTGCCGGTTGAGGCCGTCGAAGCCGTGGCCGAGGCGCTACGGGAGTGACCACGAGCGAACCCGGGCCGGACGACCCACGGACGACTGGTGGTGGGGTCAGGGCGGTGCGGACGTTCAAGTAGGATGCCGGCCCCACCCCGTCGCGTGACGTGACGACCGACGCGCGGCGGGCAGCGGGTGTCCGGGCGACCGCCGCGTGAGACGGCCCGTCGTCAGCCAGTTCCGCAGTCGTCGCCTCCGGGGCAGCGGCCGGGACACAGCGACGACGGCCCGCCCGAGACGGTGCCCGGCTGGCAGCCCCTGTCGACGGTCCACTCCATCCGTGCGACGCCGAGACGTGAAGCTATTTATCCGAGCCAGAGTGAAGACTCACCTGCATGTTCATTCTGGTGAACCTCAAGGCGTACCCCTGCGACCCCGTCGCCGTCGCGGAGGCCGCCCGAGACGTCGCCGACGAGTCGGGCGTTCGCATCGCCGTCTCCCCACAGGCCGCACACATCGAACGCGTCGCCGAGACGGGCGTCGAGACGTGGGCACAGCACGTCTCGCCGAACGGCCACGGCTCCCACACCGGGAGTACCCTCGCGGAGGCAGTCGCCGACGCCGGCGCGGAGGGGACGCTCCTGAACCACTCCGAGAACCGCCTGAAACTCGCCGACATCGACGCCTCGCTCGACGCAGCCGAGCGCGCGGGCCTCGAGACGTGCGTCTGTGGCAACAACCCCGAACAGATCGGGGCCGTCGCCGCGTTCGGCCCCGACTCGGTGGCCGTCGAACCGCCGGAACTCATCGGCGGCGACGTGTCGGTTTCGACCGCCGACCCGGACATCGTCGTCGACGCCGTTGAGGCTGCCAGCGCCGTCGACGAGAGCGTCGACGTCTACTGTGGCGCGGGCGTCTCGACCGGCGACGACGTCCTGGCCGCACAGGACCTAGGAGCGACGGGCATCCTCCTCGCGTCGGGTGTCGCGAAGGCCGACGACCCGCGCGCGGCGCTGGAAGACCTCGTCGCCGGACTGTAAGTCGTTTCCTCGGAGGCGAACCGCCTCCGCGTTCTCTCTTCGAAGGCCCGTTCACCTCCCGACAGCGGCGCCTCCTGTCGTCTCAGTCGGCGGCAGTCTCGACGTCGTCGGTCGACTCACCGTCGGCCGCGTCGCTCGGTGCGTCCGCCTCGACGAACACGGCCTCGACCGCTTCGACCGCCTCGTCGAACGCGTCGGGGTGGAGTCGGTGGGCGTACTCGGTCCGGACGTGGTCCGGGAGCGCGTACGCGTACTTGCCCCGCCCGGCGTGCCGGACGAACCCGGCCTTCCGGAGCGTCCGGTTCCGGGCGTACGCCACCTTGTGGTCGCCCGGTCCGCCCGCGGCTACCTGTGCAGTGACCGGGTCTGCGATGCCCTGCGACTGGTAGTGAGCGAGCATCCGGCGCGTCACTGCGTCGAACTCGGCGAGTTCCGCTCTGAGGTCGCCCGCCACTTCGCCGACGTCGCCCTCTGGCAGCGGCGGCGACGTGATGTCGAACCGCTCCGGCGGCGAGTCGGTGTCGGATTCGACCGGTGCGAACTCGGCCGGTCCGGCGGACGTACCGTTCGCTGACCCCGCCGTGTCGGTCATCTCCGGGTCCGTCGAGAGGGGGAACGGTACCTCGGCGTCGGGGTCCGCACTGGCCGCGGCGTTGACAGCGGCCTCCGCGTCGGCGTCGGTCGTCGTCGACTCGCTCCGCTGGCCGTCCTGCTCGTCGGTGGCGGTTTCCGCTCCCGCGTCCGACTCGCCCGCCTCGTACTCACCGAGCGCTCGCTGGCGTTCGTCGGGTCGGTCGAGGTTCCGGCCCTTCCCGCCGCGGTAGGGTGCCTCGGCCTTCTGGAACATCGCCTGCGCCATCTGGTCGGCGAACCGCCGCAGGTCACGGGCCTCCTCCAGTTCGCGTTCGAGTTTCGTGATTCGGTTCTCCTTCTTCTCGAGTTCCTGTCTGAGGTCCGCGAGTTCCGACTCCCGGCGTTCCTTCTCGTCGCTGATCGACCGGAGTTCGTCGACCAGGTCGCCGCTCACCGACTTGAGGTCGGGCCGCTCGAAGTCGTCCAGTCCGGGGGTCGCCCCGGCGTCGAACGTCGTCTTCCGACGGAACTGCACCCGTCGGATGGACTCGGACCAGTCGGTGACGAGGAAGCCCTCGCCGTCGCCCATGTCCTCGATGGCGTCGGAGTACTCCTTGCCGAGGATGCGTTTGACGACCTTGGTGTCGTTCCGCCAGGTGAGCCGATGCCAGACCAGCCAGTCACACTGGGTGATGAAGTCCTTCTTGACGTCCGCCGGCCGTTGTGAGATGCCGACGATGCCGAGGCCGTGCTTCCGGCCCCGCTTGCCCACCTTGATGAGCATCTTCCCCGTCTCGTCCATCCCACCGCCCTCGGGGATGTACTCGTGACACTCCTCGACGAGCATCAGGAACGGCTTCTTCAGCTTCTTCTCCTTCGCGAACAGGTGCCGCGTGGTCTGGAGGAGGAGGGACTTGGCCTCGCTCTCGTCGAGGTAGCCGGAGACGTCGAGGATGATGGGGACGTTCTGTTCGAGGGCGAGCGAAGCGATTTTCTCGGCGTGTTCGGGGCTGACCTGGATGTCGCACTCCTCGTCCGCGCCGACGTGGAGAATCTCGAACTGCTCTTTCAGCCCGTAGTACTCGCCGTCCGTGTCGACGACGAGCACCGGGAAGTTCGCCGAGAGCAGTTTCTCGACGACGACAGAGGCCGTGTTCGACTTCCCCGACCCGGACTTCCCGGTGATGAATCCTCTCCCCGTGAGAATCTCAACGGCGGGGAGCGAGACGGTCGTCCCCGGATCGGTGCCGTCGCCGGCCGGACCGGCGCTTACGTCCGCAACTGTGATTGTCTCCCGTTCGGTCATGCGGTCTTGCGGATAGGTGGCCGCCCGTCCACAAAGAGGTACGTCAGACGGGCGACTGACGCCGACGGCGGGTCACTGTCACTCCCGCTCGTCGGCGTCGAACGCCGTGAGTGACACCTGCCCCGCCTGTGGTCGCCGCTCGGACTGCTCGTCCGGTCGGTCGTCCGTCTCGTCGGACCGTCCGTCCTGCCGGCCGTCGTTCTCGTACCCGTCGAGTCGAGCCTGTTCGCCGCCCCCGAACGTGAGGTTGGAGACCCGCACCCCGACCTTCCGGACCCGGTCGCCCTCGAACTCTGCGAGGAGGTCGAGCGCGACCCGTTCGACGAGGGCCGGG
Source organism: Salinigranum sp. (assembly GCF_041641895.1). NCBI lineage: Archaea > Methanobacteriati > Methanobacteriota > Halobacteria > Halobacteriales > Haloferacaceae > Salinigranum > Salinigranum sp. Next base: position 14,449 of record NZ_JBEPXO010000078.1, read on the forward strand.
TCGTCGACCGGCCCCGACAGCGAACGTTCGCGCGTGTTCACGTCGAACGGCGGGCGGACCACCTTCACCCCGATGGTCCGGTAGGTCGCCCCCCGGTCGGTCGCTCGCGTCGCGACGTCGCCAGCCAGCGCCCGGACCTTCTCCCTGACGCGTTCGGGCGCGTCCGTGGCCTCGGTGAAGGCGGACTCCCGCGAGAGACTCTTCGGACGACCCGTCGGTTCGACGACCCGGTCGTCGTCGCCGCGGGCCCGGCGGTGCAGCGTCACCCCGCGCTCGCCGAACCGCTCGCGGAGGACCGTCGGGTCGGCCTCGCTGAGGTCACCGGCCGTCTCGACTCCCATCCCGCGGAGTTCGCGCGCGGTGACCGGTCCCACGCCGTGAATCTCTTCGACGGGCAGCGGTGCGAGGAACTCGGTCACGCGGTCGGGCGGGACGGCGACGAGGCCGTCGGGTTTGTCGTGGTCGGACGCCACCTTCGCCGTGGACATGTTCGGCGCGACGCCGACGCTCGCCGGCACACCCACCTCCCGGCCGATGCGCTGTTTGACGTAGCGCGCGTAGCCCTCGGCGAGAGTCCGGTCGCCCGTCCCGTCCGCGTCGTCCGCGCCGACGTGTGCCCACGACGTCCGCTCCGTCACGTCCAGGTAGGCCTCGTCGATACTCACCTCCCGGACGACGTCGGCGCAGTCGTGGAGGACTTCCTTGACCTCCGCGGCCACCGTCCGGTAGTACTCGAGGTCGACCGGGAGGTAGTGGCCCTCGCCGCCCTCTTCGACCCGGGGGAGAGCTTCGAGTGCCTGCGAGATGGGCTGTGCGCTGTCGACGCCGAACGACCGCGCCTCGTAACTCGCCGTCGCCACCGCGCCGTGGCTCTCGCCGGGGTCGAACCCCATCCCCACGACCACCGGTTCGCCGGCGAGACTGGGGTGACGGCGGCGTTCGCAGGAGGCGTAGAAACAGTCCATGTCGACGTGGAGGACGACGCGCCCGTCTGTCTCGTCCTCGTGTGGACCGGTGAACGGGTCGTCCGGGTCGGCCATCACGCTCCCCTACTCGGCCGAGGCTACTGAGCGTTCCCAAACCGGAGTGAAAGTAGACCGCGGAGGCGCGTCGGTGGGGGAGACGGTCATTTCAGCCGTTCCTGCAGGAACGAGGGGTGGGCGGCGGTGACGCCGTCGATTGAGAGAATCTCCTCGGCGATGATGTCCCCGAGCGCGTTGCCGTCGGCGGCGCGGACCTCGGCCATCAGCATGTGGTCACCGGAGGAGGTGTACAGCGACTCCACCGCGTCAAGCGACTTCAGCGCCCGCGTCGCCTCGACGTAGCGCTCCGAGGCGACGTCGATGCCCACCAGGGCGATGGACTGCCCCGAGAGTTTCTTCGGGTCGACGTCGGCGGAGTAGCCGACGATGACCCCGTCGTCTTCGAGTTTCTTGATGTACTTGCGGACCGTGGGCTTCGAGACGTCAGCCCGCTCTGCGATGTCGGCGTAGGATGCCTGTGCATCCTCCTCGAGCGCCCGCAGGATCCGCCCCTCCGTCGATGTGACGTCCATACCGTGGATTTTTCTTCCGTTGGAAAAATATGTTGCGAATCGGTAAACGACTGTCCGTCCTGTACAACCACCCGGGCCGGACGGACGACTCGCCGGTCGGACGAGTGGCGAGCGGAGAGAAACGAGAGACGGCGAAGGGGACCGCGACGTGACCTCAGCGGTGCTTGTCGAGGAACAGGTCGTAGGAGCGCTCCCACTCGTAGTCGTCCTCGAAGTAGCGCTCCGCGAGGGGCTGCTCGGGCATCTCGCCGATGGCGCGCTTCTCCTGTCCGTAGGAGGGGCGGTCGGCGTCGACGTAGTACCGGCCGGTGAGGACCGTCCCCTCGTGGAGAGCGTCCTCGGTCTCGGCCATCATCTCGGACGCTTCACGGCGGTCACTCGTGTCGAAGTCGTAGTCGTCGGAGTCTTGGACGTCGATGTACGGCACGTACTGGCGGGCGTCCTTGTTCCAGGTCGGACACTGAGTGAGGAAGTCGACGTGCGAGAAGCCGTCGTGCTCGATGGCCTCGACGATGATTTCCTTGGCCTGGTTCGGGTTCACCGCCGCGGTCCGGGCGATGTACGACGCACCCGACGTGAGCGACAGCGAGAGCGGGCGGAGCGGCTCCTTCGCCGAGCCGTGCGGCTGGGTCTTCGACTTGTGACCCTTCGGCGAGGTGGGCGACGTCTGGCCCTTCGTCAGCCCGAAGATCTCGTTGTTGAACACGATGTAGGTCATGTCGTGGTTCTCACGGGCCGAGTGCATGAAGTGGTTCCCGCCGATGCCGTCGCCGTCGCCGCCGCCGCCGGCGGCGACGACGGTCAGTCCGGGGTTCGCGAGCTTGGCGGCGCGGGCGATGGGCAGTGAACGGCCGTGGATGGTGTGGAAGCCGTAGCTCTCGAAGTAGCTGTTGAGCTTCCCGGAGCAGCCGATGCCGGTGCAGAGCAGCATCTCGTCGGGACTCAGCCCGAGTTCTGCCGCCGCACCCTTCAGCGCCTTCAGGACGCCGAAGTCGCCACAGCCGGGACACCACGTGGGCTGGGGTTCGAGTCCGGGCGTGAACTCGTTCTGATCCTTGTCCGTCTCCTCACCGATTGCGCTGAATGCACTCATGTTTAATCACCTGCAGCGGGGACGAACTTCGTCTCGGTCCCCGGGAGTGTGTCGTTCTCGACGATGCTGGTCACGAAACCCTCGACGATTTCGGCGGGCTCGAACGGATTGCCGTTGTACTTGAGGAGGCTAGAGAGTTTCTCGCCGTAGCGACCCAGCTCCTTCTGGGTGAGGCCGCGGAACTGCGCGGAGGCGTTCATCTCGACGACGAGCACCTCGTCGACGCTCTCGATGAACGCCTCGACCTCCGCGACCGGGTAGGGCATCATGTCCGAGACGGACAGTGCCTTCACCGAGTGACCGTCGTCGTTGAGGCGGTCGACGGCCTCGAAGACGGTCCCCTGGTTCGAACCCCACGTGAGGATGCCGTAGTCGGCCTCGTCGGGTCCGTGGGGCGTCTGGTGGCTCTCGTCCATCCCGTCGAGGTCCGTCCGGATGTTCTCGACGCGCTCCATCCGGCGGTCCATCTGGAAGACCCGGTTCTCGGGGTCCTCGCTGATGTGACCGGCGGGCATGTGTTCGTTCCCCGTCGCGAGGAAGCGCCCACCCTTCTGCCCGGGGAGCGAGCGCGGGCTGACGCCCTTATCGACGTTGTGCTGGAAGCGGTTGAACTTGCCCGATGCGTCGTGCGATGCCTCGGCGATTTCCTCCTCGCTGAGGACCGACCCCAGGTCCGGGTTCGGCGCCTCGTCGAAGTGGCTCGCCGGGACGTTCACGAGTTCGCCGCCGAGTTTCTGGTCGTAGATGACGATGGCGGGAATCTGGTACTCGTAGGCGAGTTCGAACGCCTTGCGCGTCTGCGTGTACGCCTCGGTGACGGTCGACGGCGCGAAGACGACGCGGTTGGAGTCGCCCTGCGACGTGTAGAGGACGTGTTCGAGGTCTCCCTGCTCGGGCTTCGTCGGCATCCCCGTCGAGGGGCCGGCGCGCATCGCCTCGACGAAGACGACCGGCGTCTCCGTCATCTCGGCGAGACCGAGCGGTTCGGACATCAGGGCGAACCCGCCGCCGGACGAACCGGACATGGCCTTGACACCGGCGTGAGAGGCACCGAGTGCGAGCGCGGCCGCGGCGATTTCGTCTTCGACCTGCTCGGAGATGCCGCCCAGTTCGGGCAGGTTCTGCGACATGATGGTGAACACCTCGGTCCACGGCGTCATCGGGTAGCCCGCGATGAAGCGACAGCCCTCGTCGATGGCGCCGTAGGCGACGGCGTCCGACCCCGAGAGCAGCACCTGTTCCTCGTCGTGCTCGCCCTCCGGAACGGAGACGTCGTGGGTGTGCTCGACGTCCATCGCCATCTCGTAGGCCTCGTCGAGAATCTCGAGGTTCGGCTCGAGGATCTTCTCCGGCATGGCCTCGGTCATGAGTTCGACGATCCAGTCGCGGTCGATGCCGGCCAGCGCACACGTCACGCCGACGCCTGCCGTGTTGCGCATGACCTCACGCCCGTGCTCGCGTGCGAGCGAGCGCAGGTCGAACTCGTAGACGTGCCAGTCGTTCTCCTCGACCCGTTCCTCGAAGTCCGGGACGGCCTCCGTGTCGACGAGCCCCGAGTCGATGACGATGACCCCTCCCTCGCGGAGTTCGTCGAGGTTCTCGTACAGCGGTTTCTGCTCCTCGTCGCCGTAGTACGCGTTCTCCGACGGGTTGCGTGCGAACGAGTCCCCCAGTGTCAGGAGGAAGTTGTAGCCGTCGCCGCGCGACTCGACCTCGTCGGCGGACGCGCGAATCTCCGTGTACGTGTGACCGCCACGGATGCGCGACGGGTAGTGTCTATGTGTGAATACGTGCAGCCCCGAGCGCATCAGCGCTTTCGCGAAGTTCTGGCTCGTCGAGGCGATTCCGTCTCCGGACCCCCCTGCGATTCGCCAGATGAGTTCGTCGTCAGTCATATTGTGGTCACGGCCCCGTAGGCCTCTACCCAAGGTGTAGACGATGTATCGATTAAAGACTTTGCTATGGATTGACAAGGAAAGATGATGATAGACCTTATATTGTATGCCTATTA
>NZ_JBEPXO010000079.1:0-17701 GCF_041641895.1 Salinigranum sp.
GCGAACTTCATCTTCACCACCTGGGGGATGCTCCACATCGACTTCTTCGTCTTTGTCGACGCGGACGTCGACCCGCTGGACACGCGCGCCGTCCTCGAGGCCATCGCGCTCCACGCGGACCCCGACGCGGACTTCCACCAGTTCGGGACCGAGACGATGCCGAAGGTGCCGCTGAACATCTATCAGACACCCGATGAGAAGGGTGACGCACAGACGGGGACCTCGAAGGCGAAGACGGCGAAGGCGTACATCGACGCCACGCGGGACCCGACAGAGGGAGAGGATTCAATCGATCTGACACGTGAGGCGAGGGCGCGCGCCCAGTCGGTGCTCGCGGCGGCGGGGATGCCGGCGGACCGACTCACGCTCGCCGACGCCACGGAGGAGGTGCGATGAACGCGCTGGACTTCCGGGCGAGCGTCGAACGACTCGACGCGGACGGCGACTTGCTCCGCGTCGACGAGCGGTTGGCCGGCGGCGAGGAACCGTTCGCCGTCGCCAGTGAGGCCGCCCGCGCGAACGGCCCGGCGGTGCTCTTCACCGACGTGCCGGGGACCGGTCGGCTGGTGAGCGGCGTTCGCGGCGGCCCCGACCAGACCGTCCAGCGGTCGCGGCTCCCCTGGCGACGGTGTGTGACGGCGCTCGGCCTCGACGCCGACGCGCCGTACCGGTCGTTGCTGCGCGTCGTCCGAGCGGCGGGAACCGAGCCAGCAGCCGTCGAGGAGGCGCCACTCGAAGCCGATCGGGCAGCACGGGACGTGACCGCGCTCTGTCTGCCGGTGTCGACACCGACGTCGGCGCCGCTGGTGACGACGGGCATCGCTTCGACGACTGTCGACGGGGAGACGCAGTGGGCACCCGTCCGCGGCGTCGTCGAGGGGCGGACGACGCTGCGACTCAGCGTCCCCGAGCGGTTCGCCGAGGCCGCGAGCGACGGGCCTGCCGCCCTCGCGCTCGGCGTCCCGACGGCGGCGACGCTAGCGGCACACCTGCAAGCGACCGGAGCACGCCCCTGGCGCGACCGGGACACGCCGACCATCGCGGCGGCACTGGGGACGACGGACATCGCACCCGTCGACGGCGGGCTGCTGCCGGCGAGCGCCGAAGTCGTCGTCGAGGGGACGGCGACAGCCGAGTCGTCACCGCCACCCGGCCCCTCGGCCCGGTGGGAGCGGACGGTGCCGACGGCGACCCTCTCGCTGTCGGTCGCCCGGGTCGCGACGCGGGCGGACCCGCTGCTCCCCTGCGTGCCGCTCGGGACCCCACTCGCCGACGACGTTCACGTCACGAGCGTCGTCGAGTCGGCCCGCCTGTCGAGTCGGGTGAACGGCTACTGGGGCGTCTCGCCCGTCGAGTGGGTCTGGCTCCCGGTCGAGTCGGGCCTCGGACTCTGTCTCGTCGCGAGCGAACTCCTGTACGCGGGCTTCGAGTGGCAGCTGGCGAACACGCTCTTCTCCTTCTCGTCGTCGTTCGACAAGATCGTCATCCTCGACGCGGACAGTTCGGTCGAGAACCTCGCCCGCGCACTGGACGACATGTGGGTGAAGGCCCACCCGTCGCACGACTGGCACTTCAGCGACCCGGCGGCACCAGCGGCGACTGCCCCGCGCTACCGGCGGGACGGCGAGACCGGCTCCCGGTTGTACGTCAACGCCGCGTGGGACCCACAGTGGGACGAGGAGTACATCGCCCCGCGGGTCACCTTCGAGACCATGTACCCCGCGGAACTCCAGGAGGGGGTCAGAGAGCGGTGGGAGTCGCTCGGGTTCGACCCGGTCGAGTCTGAGGAGGGAACACGAGAGTGACACGTCCCGTCAGAATCTCCGTCGGAGCGGGGAGCCCCGAGGGTGCGAACAGCGCGTACCTCCTCCCGGAACGGGGCGTCGTCGTCGACCCCGGCCCGCCGAGCGAGGAGGCCTGGACCGCGCTCCGAGCGGGCATCCGCGGAGCGGGCCTCGACGTCGGCGCGGTCGACCACGTCTTCGTGACGCACTGGCACGCCGACCACACCGGCCTCGCGCCGCGTCTCGCGCGCGCCGCCGACGCGACGGTCCACATGCACGCGCGCGACGCGCCGTTCGTCGCGTCGTACGAGCGGACGCGGACCGCACGACTGCAACGTGACGCCGCGGCACTCCGGCGGTGGGGTGTCCCCGAGACGACTGTCGAGGCAGTCGTCGACGGCGACACGCCGTCGCCGCTCCCCGCCGAGACGGCGGTCGAACGCCACGACGACGGGGACAGGGTGGCCGGGGGGCGACTGCTCCACACACCGGGACACACGGCGGGACACGCCGCCGTCGCGTTCGACGGCCACCTGTTCGTCGGCGACTGCCTCCTCCCGACGTACACACCGAACGTCGGCGGGAGCGACACCCGGCTCTCGAACCCTCTGGCCGCGTATCTCGCGTCGCTCGAGTCTCTCGAGCGACGGCTCGGCACCTGCGAGTTCCACCCGGGGCACGGAGCGTCGCTCGACCTCCCGCGGCGAATCGAACAGATCAGAGTCCACCACGAAGAGCGGACACGGCGCGTCTCCGATCGGGTCGCGGCCCGGGGACGAGCGACGCCCTGGGAGGTCGCCGGCGACCTGTTCGGTGACCTCGCGGGACTCCACGTGAAGTTCGGGGCCGGCGAGGCCGCGGCACACCTCGCGTTTCTCCACGACGCGGGGTACGTGACGAGGAGAGACGGCGAACGGGCGGTGTACGAACACCGGCGGCCGTACGAGGGAGGTGGAGAACGGTCGGCGTGAGTCCGCGACCCGGCCCGGACACCGGTGACAGGCCGGACGACGGCTGACAACGCTCGATGACGCTCGGGCTGTTGTAAACAGATATGTAAACAGCTCACTCGACGCCGGGGCGAACGAACGATGCGTGGGGCCTCTGCCACCGACGTGTGGGTTCCCCTAACAGCGGGACGATGGCATTACACCAGTAGAACTGTTCGCATCTCACGTCGTTGCCGCCTCGCTCACGGCGTATTGTAAACAGATGTGTAAACACACTCGTGAACACGGACCGCCGGCCAGGGATACTGCCGTCGGTGGTGGGGGCGCGGCGACGCCAGGTGGCGGTGCGGCACGACGGGACCGAGAAGACGCCGACGGGAGGTCGGGACGGACGGGAGTCGGCGAGGCGGTTCAGGGGCCGGAGTTCGACTCGAGTTCGAGGTTCGAGAGCGCACGTGCGACGCAGGTGAGGACGTAGCCCTCCTCCTTCTCGCTCTCCGAGAGGAACATCCCCTCGGTCTGTTCGACCTCGCCGTCGCCGACACGCTGGGCGCTACAGACCCCGCAGACGCCCATCCGGCACTGGTACGGGAGGTCCATCCCGGCGTCCTCGGCGGCTTCGAGAATGGGCGTGTCGGCCGGCACCTCGATCGTCCTGCCCTCGTCGACGAAGGTGACCTCGTAGCGTTCGGTCATCACTCGACCTTGCGTTCGAAGACGTGTTCGACGGGTTCGAATCCCATCCGACGGTACGCCGACTCGGCACGCTCGTCACCGTCGAGGACGTCGACGCGGCAGAAGTCGACGTCGCGGTCGGAGGCGGCGAACCACTCGACTGCGGCGTCGACGAGGTCGTCTCCGATGCCCTGTTCGCGGTACTCGTCGACGACGAAGTGGCCGTTGATGTAGCCGTGGTCGGAGAGTCGAAAGATGGGGTGGTCGCCGGTCAGGCGGGCCTCGAGCACGCCGACCAGTTCGTCCTCGTGTTCGGCGACGATGACGGTCCCGTACTTCGAGTCGACGAGTTGGTTCTCGAAGTACGAGAGCCACCGTTCGTCGGCCGACTCGCGGTGGTCGTACCGCTCGTCGAACTGGGAGAGGACGTCGGTGAACTGGTGCCACAGCTCCAGGAGTCGCTCACCGTCGTCGAGGGTCGCGTGACGGATGGTTACGTCCATGTGACGGGCCACGCTCCCAGGTCAAAAAGGTGTGTCGGCTGGCCGGCGGCGCGCCCGTCGGCGGCCGAACGCGGGGCGAAACCGGTATCCATGCAAACAATTAATAAGGTTCGCCCGAATCCTGAGAGTAGACAATGACCAGCGAGGAGCGACTCAAGCAACAGCTACAGGACGGGAAGATGATCGAGGACGAGTCCGAGATGACCGAGGGGTACAAGAAGGCCCTCACCCAGACCCTCCTCGTCTCCGGCGACACCGAACTGATGAGCGCGCCGGCGTACTACGAACCGTCGATGAACGCGCCGAGCGTCAACGCTCGGGCCTCCTGTGTGAGCGTCATCCAGGACGAACTCGGTCACGGTCACATCGCGTACCGGCTCCTGGAGGACCTCGGCTACGACCGCGAGGAACTCATCTACGGCCGCGAACCCCACGAGTTCCGCAACACCTACGGCTTCGACCAGCCGCTGGAGAACTTCGCCGAACTCGTCACCGCCCACGGCATGTGGGACCGCGCGGGCATCGTCCTCCTGACCGACATCCACGAGAACACCTCCTACGCCCCCTGGAAACGCGCGCTCACGAAAGTCGGCAAGGAGGAGCAGTTCCACCTGCGCCACGGCGAGACGTGGATGCGCCGCCTCGCGAACAAGAACGAGAAGACGAAGACGAAGGTCCAGGACGCCGTCGACTGGATGTTCCCCATCGCGCTCGAGTGGTTCGGCCTGTCGGACGACGAGAAGAAACACTCCGACCAGCTCGACTACCGCATCAAGGCGATGACGAACGACGAACTCCGGCAGGAGTGGATGAGCACGGCCGTCCCGCTGTGCGAGGAACTCGGACTCGACGTGCCCGCACACTACGACGAGGAGGCCGGCGAGTACGTCGTCGAGTACGACCTCCCCGTCGCGTTCGACGCCGAGACCAAGACGTGGCACTTCGACGAGCCCATCTCCTGGAGCGACGTCATCGACCGCTGGCGCGGCCGCGGGCCCGCCAACGAGAAGTACGTGAACATGCTACAGTCGGGGCGACTGGACCCCGTGTCCGCATGAGCACGGCAGAGACCCAGGAGTTCGGCGTCCCGTTCGGGCCCGGCGAGGACGCGACGGAGTTCGAGGCGGAAATCTGGGCGAACCTCGACGAGATTCCGGACCCCCACATCCCGGTAAGTCTCGTCGAGATGGCGATGATCTACGACGTCCACGTCGACTACGGCCCCGGCGGGGCCGACGTCACCGTGGAGATGACGTTCCCCTGCATGGGCTGTCCGGCTTACGACATGATCCTCGACGACGTCCGCGCGTGCTTGCGCACCATGCGCGACGTCTCGACCGTCGAGGTCGACGTCGTGTGGGACCCCATCTGGGAGAAGAGCATGCTGACGCCCGAGGTTCGCGAGAAGATGCGCGAGTCCGGGATCGCGTTATGAAGTACGAGGTGTTCGCGCGCATCAAGCCCGGCGACGACCTCATCAACGTGGGGAACGTCGACGCCCCGAACGACCGTCTGGCGAAGGTGTACGCGTACCGGACGTACGACGAGGAGGACTGGGACCGCCTCGTGGTGGCCCGACGGGACCACCTGCTCGACGCGACCAACGTCGGGCAGATGCCCGACTCACCGGGGGAGCTATGAGCGACGAGTGGCCCCCGGAAGCGGTCGACTACGTCCAGGCCGTCGCGGACACGAAGCTGCTGCTCTCACACCGCTACGCGCAGTGGATGCTGTCGAGCCCAGTGCTGGAGGACGACATCGCCGGGGCGAGTGCCGCACAGGACGAACTCGGACACGTCCGCCAGCTGTTCCGCCTGCTCGGCCAGCAGGGACGGGACGACGACTGGCTCGAGGGCGACCGCTCCCCCGCGGAGTTCGCCAACGCCGCTCCGCTCGACGAGAATCCGGAGACGTGGGTCGAGTTCGTCGTGACGCTCGGGTTCGTCGAACGGGCCGCGTGGTATCTCCTCGACGCCATCGTCCACGAGGACTTCGACGGACTCGGCACCCGAATCGGGCAGGACGAGTTCTTCCACCTGGAGTTCCTCGACGGGCGGCTGGAGACGCTGGCCGACGAACGAGCCGACGAGGTGACCGAGGCGATGGCGTCGGCGCTCCCGGGCGTCCTCGCCTTCCTCGGTCCGGCCGCGTACGACGAGGAGACCGACCCGCTCGTCGCGGCGGGGTTCACCGACCGGCCCGCGGCGGTGCTCCGGTCGTCGTTCCGCGCGAAGTACGACGAACTCCTCGACGGGACCCCCGTCTCGCTCGCCGACGTCGACATCGACTGGGACGCCCCCGCGGCCGACGCGTGGGACGAGCGTCGCCGCCGCGTCGGCGAGGGGACGGTGAGCGAGGAGGACGTGACGGCGCTCAGCGGCGTGCGGAACGCCGAGTTCGCCATGGACTGACGAGACGGCACCGACCACACCCACACCCATGTCACCAACCAAGACCGAAGACCTCACGCCCGAGTGCCCGTACTGCGGGTCGACCGAGACCGAACTCCACTCGGCGTTCGGCTCGGAGATATCGAAGAGCCAGTACTACTGCCGGAACTGCCGGACCGTGTTCGAGCGCATCAAGTACGACGGGAACGTCCCCGACACGGGGCGCTGAGTTCGCCCTTCCCCCACATCCGCTCAAACGCCCGATACCGGACGGTACAGGCCTCGAAGACTGTGTTTCCGGTCGGTAATTATTTGTACATCCCTTACGTCGGGCCGAGTGCAATGGACACCTTCGACGACCTCGACCTCGAGAACTTCGAGACCGAACGCGACGGCCACGTGGGAATCGTCCGCCTCGACAAGCCCCCGGCGAACGCCCACGACGTGGACATGGTACTGCAGTTCCAGACGATGGTCGAGACCATCCGGTTCGACGAGACCATCCGCGCCGCCGTGCTGAGTTCGACGAGTGACAAGTTCTTCTCGTCGGGCTACGACATCCAGGCGCTGCAGGACGAGAGCCCCGAACACATCGGCTACGCGAGTCAGACGAGCAAGGAGTCGATCCTCAAGATGCGGTCGACCGACACCATCTTCGTCGCCGCCATCGACGGCCACTGCATGGGCGGCGGCCTCGAGTTCGCCCTCGCGACCGACCTCCGGTACGCCGGCGACGACGACAGCTACAACCTCGGCGTCCCCGAGGTGAAACTCGGCCTCATCCCCGGCGAGGCGGGGACACAACTCCTGCCCCGGTACGTGGGCCGCGCGAAGGCGCTGAAGATGATGGTCACCGACGAGCGACTGACGCCGAGTGAGGCCCGGGACGCGGGCATCGTCGACGAACTCGTCGAACCTGGCACCGCCGAGGAGGAGGCAGTTGCGTTCGCGAAGGAGGTGGCGAGCCTCCCGAACAAGGCCGTCGGACACATCAAACTCGCCGTCAACGAGGGGATGGAGATGTCGCTGTACGACGCGCTCACCCACGAGCGCGAACTCCAGAACCAGCTGTTCGACACCCCGGGTGCCGAAGAGGGTATCTCCGCCTTCCTCGAGAAGCGCGACCCCGACTTCCTCACGGCCGAACTCGGCGAGGACGTCGTCGAAGACGACGACTGAGACCGCTCGTCGACAACGCTCGCACGCGACCCGCGTCGTTCTCTTCTTCGAGTCGGCGGCGGCGCGTGTGATACCGGGGCGGTCCGGCCGGCGGTTCAGAGGTCCAGCGTCTCGCGGGCGATAGTCGTCCGCTGAATCTCGGACGTTCCGCCGATGAGACTCAGAATCTTCGCGTCGCGGAAGTACCGTTCGAGCGGTTCGTCCGTCCGGTAGCCCTTCCCGCCGTAAATCTGGATGGCGTTGCGCGTGACGAACTCCGCGGCCTCGCTGCCGGTGAGTTTCGCGGCGCTGGACGCGCGGGTGTCCGGAGCGCCCTCGGCGATGCGGTTCGCCGACGAGTAGACGAGGTGTCGGGCGCTCACCAACTGTGCGTACATGTCGGCGACCAGCACCTGGACGGCCTGGTACTCGCCGATGGCGCTCCCCCCCTGCTCGCGAGCGGAGGCGTAGTCGACCGCCAGGTCGAACGCCCCGCGGGCGAGGCCGGTTCCGATGGCGCCCAGCCCCGTCCGCGCCATGTCGATGGTGCCCATGGCGATGCGGAACCCCTGCCCGACCTCGCCGAGGAGTGCGTCGGCCGGGACCGAGACGTCGTCGAGGGTCGAGTCGCCGGTGACGTGTCCGCGCATCCCCATGTACTCGACCCGCTCGAACGCGAAGCCGGGCGTCTCGTCGACGCTCGGCACGAGGAAGACGCTGACGCCGTGTGAGTCGTCCGGTTGCGGACGACGTCGAGCGACGACGAGGTGGACGTCCGCGACTCCCGCGTTGGTCCCGAACGCCTTCTGGCCCGACAGGCGGTAGCCGTCGTCGGTCGCCTCCGCGACGGTCGACAGCTGTGAGGGGGAACTCCCGGCGTCGGGTTCGGTGAGGAGCATCGCCCCGACGGCGTCGCCGCTCGCCATCCGGTCCAGATACCGGTCGTGCTGGGCGTCGGTGCCGAACCGCGCGATGGGGAGCGCGGCGAAGGTGTGTCCCTGAATCGACTCGGCGACGGCGCCGCTCTCCGCGGCGATGCGCTCGACCGCGAGACAGTAGCCGAGGAAGTCCGACGAGAGGTCGCCGTACCCGTCGGGGAGGAGCAGACCGAGTAGCCCCATCTCCCCCGCGGCCTCCATCACGTCCCGCGGGAACTCGTCCGTCTGTTCGATGTCGTCGGCCCGCGGCCGGACGACGTCGGTCGCGAACTCGTCGGCCCGGTCACGAATCTCACGGTGCTCGTCGCCGAGAGCGGCCTCGATGAGGTCCATCGTCACACACCTCGCCCGGTCGAACCTTAAACGTGAGCGACGCCACCCCGACGGGTGACGGCGGCGCCATCCGACCGAGAGGGCCACGTCGTTCAGCCGTTCGTATCCGACAGGCATTATACTATCTTTTCTTATATTTATCGATCTGTCCGACGAACGCGACCGAGGCCGAGCGACGGTGACGTGGACGGTTCAGCGTATCTCTACCGCCTCTACCTGCCGATATCGTCCGCTCCGTCGCTCACCGCTCGGTGCGGCCCCACGAGTGGTCGGGGCCTCGGCGGCACCGGGCGTTCGTGTGCCTGACGGCCACTCACAGGCGCTCTCGGAGCATCTCGAGCACGTTCGACCGCTCCGGGTGGACGTGGAGTGGAGATAGTCGCCACCGATCACTCCCAATAGTATTATATTTGGTATGGAAAACAAGTAGTCAGATTTATTATATACGAAACGGGGAGCACCAGCATATTCAGTCGTGCCTCCCGTGTGAGAACTCGCTCCTCGGATGCCGAGGGCGGGTGAGAGCGGCGCGCGCCGCGTCCTCAGTTCAGCAGCGTCGGGCCGAAGATGAGGAGGACGAGCGAGGCGAGCATGACGAGACCGACGCTCGTCGTTATCGTCCGGACGAGGGCGTGGGGGCTGTCGACGGGCAGCCGCGAGACGATGGCCTCGGTGCCGGTGCGGAGGATGCGCCCGCCGTCGAGCGGGTAGCCCGGGATGCAGTTGAACAGCCCCAACTGGAGGTTGATCCACGCCGTCCAGAACAGCAGGTTCGCGAGGACGAACACGCCGTCACCGAGGAGTGACAGCGGTCCCTGCACGACGTAGAAATTCGTCACGGCGGGGGTGAAGCCGGGGAAGTTCGGGATGCCGAGGATGACGGAGGCGAGCGGGAGGATGAGCGCGACGTAGACGAGGCCGAGCGGTGAGTCGACGACGTTCACCGGGGCAGTCCCGCCCTCACCGCCGAGGAGGGTGAGGTAGGTCCCCGCGGGGTACGAGCGTGCCCCGAAGTCGGTGAGCACCAGCCCGCTGGTCCCGGGGAAGATGTTCACCCCGAGGAAGCCGTTGCCGTCACGGGGGTTCTCGTCGAGCGTGACGGTGTACGTCTCCGACCGCTCGTCGACGCGCGCGGTGAGGGTCACCTCTTGGCCGGGGTCGGTCCCGTCCAGCGCTGCGTTCAGGTCGGCCGACGAGGTGATGCGCTCGCCGTCGAACTGGGTGACGATGAGGGTGTCGTTCGTCGGCGCACCGGCCTCGGCGAGCGGGCCGTCGGGGGCGACGCGGGTGATGTACGCGCCGATGGGGATGGTGACGATGCCGCGACTGGTCGAGAGACGCGCCATCGTCGCGTCCTCGATGGCCGCCCGGAAGCCCGCGCGCGTGAACACCTGCGTCCCGTTGACCGCAGAGACGGTGATGGGGTCGTCGTCGTTCGAGACGGTCAGGTTCGCCGGGTTCCCACCCACGGAACCGACGACCACGAGACGTCGGTCCACCGAGACGGTCGTCGGGCCGTCGCCGCGGTCGACCGTCGCCTCGACGGTCCGGGCGTCGGTCCCGGCCAGGGCCGTGTCGAGTTGGCTCTCGGAGGAGACGTTCTGTCCCGCCACACTCAGGAGACGGTCGCCGCTCCCGATGCCGGCGTCGCCGGCGGGCGAGCCGTCGAAGGTGCCCTGAACGGCCATCCCCGGCGCGACGCCGATGGCGCCGACGACGGGGCCGAACAGGAGGGCGAAGGCGACGATGGTGATGGCGAAGTTGTTGGTCACGCCGGCGGCGAACATCCGGGTCCGCCCCCCGCGGTCTGCGGCGCGCTGGCTCTCCTCGTCCGGTTCGACGAACGCCCCGACGGGGATGACCGTGAGGAAGACCAGCCCCATCGACTCGATGTCGATGTCCTCGACGCGGCAGAGGAGGCCGTGTCCGCCCTCGTGGACGACCAGTCCCACGAGCAGGCCGAAGACGATTTCCGGAGCGACCGAGAGCGGCAGGAAGTCGTTCACGCCGGGGATGACGAGGAAGTTCTGCGGCTGGTTCACCTGCGTCGGGGCGGGCGGGTTCTGGAGGATGCTGAGCCCCTGGAAGAGCAAGAGCGCGAACGTGCCGACCATGACGACGAGGGTGATACCGACCCCGACGTTGCTCCACGCCCGCCAGAACCGCTTCGGTCCCGCGAGCCAGTTGAGGAAGTCACGCCCGCGTTTCGTGTGGAGCGTGGTGAGCGGTCCCTGGACGCGAACGGAGGAGGGCAGGATGCCGCGCGACTTCAAGAAGAACGCGACGAACGAGTAGGCGAAGACGCCGACGAGCACCCAGACCAGCGTGTTCATCAGACGTTGGGAGGGGAGCGACGCCCAAAGACGTTCGGATTGTGCACGTGTGAGAGCGTGCGCGCTCCGTGTGACGAAAAGGGGACGACGTCGCGGTCGGAGTCGAGTGGACGACGACCGGGGGCGTTACTCCGTCGAGGCGGATTCCGATTCTGACTCCGACTCCGTCGGTTCGAGTTCGATTTCGGTGAACTCGGCCTCGCGGGCGGCACGCTGCCGCGAGACGAGGTACGCAACGACCACCACGGCGACGAGACCGAGGACGACGAGCCACCGTCGGTTCCCACCGCTCGCCTGCTCCTCGGGGGTCGTCGTCTCGTCGTCAGGGGTGGCGTCGACCGCCGTGGACTCCTCGTCGGTCCCGCCTCCGCGTGCGATGTCGAGAATACCCATGTGCGGGTTGACGATGGGCGGCGACCCTCTTGAGCGTGTCCCTCGGACGGGGACCGTGACGGAGGGAGGGTTGATATGCCGTCCCGACGCCCACTACTCGTGTCCGACATGTTCGACTCCGCCCACTACGAGGTCCGCCAGAGGTTCGGCATCGGGACGAAGTACACCGTCTACGAGGGTGACGGCGACACGCCCATCCTCACCGCGAAGAAGAAGAAACTCAAACTGAAAGAGGACTTCCGCTTCACCACGCCCGACGGCGAGGAGGCCTTCCGCGTCCGGGCCGATAGCGTCCTCGACATCGCCGCCGCGTACGACATCGTCGACTCGCGCACGGGCGAGCGGGTCGGGAGCGTCAAGCGCGAAGTCGCCTCGCTGTTCAAACACGAGTACACGCTCCTGGACGCCGACGGGGCCCCCGTCGCCGTCCTCCGCGAGGACAACCACCTCATGGCCGCGCTCAGACGGCTGGTGACGACGCTCATCCCCTTCTCGTACGACATCGTCACCCCGGCCGGGGAGAAGGTCGGCGACGTGGGCGATCAGTTCTCCCTCCGCGACAAGTACTCCATCGACCTCACTCCCGGCACGGTCGACCCCCGACTCGTCGTCGTCGGTACCGTCGTCGTCGACGCCATCGAGGGGAACTGAGCCACAGGGCGGGGGACCGGGGACGAGGAAGGAGCGGTGAAGGGGAGCGGTGAGCGCTCCGGGTCGGCGAGACACCGGGGACGACTACCCCTCGCGGCGAAGGCGTCGGACCACGAACGCCTGGTCGAGTTCGCCGAGGAACTCACCCAGTCGCGGCCCGGAGTCGGCGTCGAAGAAGAGTCGGTAGCCGGCGTTGAAGAAGTCTCCCGTCTCGACGCCGTACTCCTCGGGGAGTTCGTACATCTGTCCCTGAATCTCCTCGCCGGTGTGGCCCGCCGCGACGAAGTCGGCGAGGTCGTCGAGTGCCGCCTCGACACTCGAATCGAACGCCGTCTCGGGGAGGTCGGTCTGCAGGCGGTAGTTGTACTCGTTGTCCATGCGCTCGGCCCAGGCCCGGGCCTTCTCGACCCGCGCGAGGGCGGCCTCGACTGCCCACTCGGGAGTGTCGTCGGTGAGGTGGCCCTCGTTGCGCGCCATCTGCTCGCGTAGCTCGGGGTCGTCGGTCATCCCGAGGACGGCCGCGAACGTGTAGGGGATGCGGACCCGCTCCTCGCGGACCTCACTCACCACGAACGGGTAGGCCCGCTCGGCGAACGCCTCGAGCGTCGGGTCCTCGACTTCGCCGAAGTAGACGCGCTCGAACCGGTCGAACTCGTCGACGAGCTGGTTCAGTCGCGAGAGGTCGAAGTCCTTCGCCTTCTTCGGGTTACGGACGAAGAAGTAGCGGAGCACCTCGGGTTCGAGGAGTTCGAGCACCTCGTCGACGGTGACGACGTTCCCCGACGAGGAGGAGAGCGGTTCGCCGTTGAGGGTGAACCACTCGTACGTCATCGGAACCGGCGGCTCGATGCCGAGGACGTTCGCGGCGATGTCCTCTCCGGAGGGCCACGACCCCTCGGCGTGGTCCTTCCCGAAGGGCTCGAAGTCCACGCCGAGGACCTGCCACTGCGCCGGCCACTCGAACCGCCACGGGAGTTTCCCCTCGCGGAAGGTGGCCGTCCCCTCGTGACCACATCCTTCGATTTGCTGGCCGCCGGCTTCCAGGCCGGAACAGACGTAGTCGACGGTGCGAGCGTCGAGGTCCACGCCGCGGATGTCGGTGGTGAGTCGTCCACACTCGGTACACTGCGCCATGAACGGGACGTACCCGTCGTCGACGCCGTCTTGGTACTGCCCGAGGACCTCCCGAGCGCGGTCGGCGTGCGAGAGGACGTGGTGGACGACGTCGTCGAACTCGCCCGCCTCGTACATCGCGGTGTTCGAGAGCATCTCCACCGGGACGCCGATGCGGTCTGCGCTCTCGGCGAGCAGTGCGGTGAAGTGCTCGCCGTAGGAGTCGTGGTCGCAGTCGTCGAACGGGTCCGGGATGTCCGTGTACGGCACACCCAGATTCCGACCGAGCGCACCGGCGTCGACGTCGCCCAGGCCGACGAGGTTCCAGTCGGCGTCAGCGAGCGTCCGCGGCACCTTGCGGAGGGCGTCGCGGTCGTCGGAGGTGAAGACCTGTCGGACCTCGTGACCGCGCTCGCGGAGTACGCTGGCGACGTAGTAGCCGCGCATGATCTCGTTGAAGTGGCCGAGGTGCGGGATGCCGGAGGGCGAGACGCCGCCCTTGATGACGATCGGGTCGGTGGGGTCGCGGGCCTCCACCTCGTCGGCCACGCTGTCCGCCCAGAAGGCGCGGTGGTCCGGGTCGTCTCCGCCACCGGCACCGTCGTCGGAGGCGCGAGCGTCGG
Organism: Salinigranum sp.; assembly: GCF_041641895.1. Lineage (NCBI taxonomy): Archaea > Methanobacteriati > Methanobacteriota > Halobacteria > Halobacteriales > Haloferacaceae > Salinigranum > Salinigranum sp. The sequence continues at coordinate 13,845 of NZ_JBEPXO010000079.1, forward strand.
GGTCGCTCATCGCTGTGCCCAGTAGCTCGGGTGCTCGTCCGTCCCCTCGGGGACGATGTCGGTCCCCGAGTGTGCGCCGCGGAGCGCGGCGGCCTCGATACGGTCGGGGTCGGTGCCGTCGAGGACGATGGTCCGCATCTTCGAGCGCTCGATGAGTTTCGCGGCGAGGAGGTCGACGGGGGCGGAGGCGCCCGCGTTCATCTCGATGTCGCCGATGACGTCGACCAGTTCGCTCGCCGAGAGGTTGTCGTACTTCTCCGCCGTCGACTCGACGTTCGGGTCGGTGTTGTAGACGCCGTCGACGCTCGTGGCGTAGATGAGGAGGTCGGCGTTGACGTACTCGGCGAGCGCCGCGGCCACCGCGTCGGTGGTCTGTCCGGGAGAGACCCCACCCATCACGGAGACGTCGCCCCGGCGGATGGAGTCGCCGGCGTCCTCGTAGGTGTGTGCTGGTTTCGGGTCGACGCGCGGGCCGAGCGCCGCGATGAGGAGGCGGGCGTTGATGCGCGTCACGTCGATTCCGAGCTGGTCCAGCTGGACCTCGTTCGCGCCGAGGTCGCGTGCGGCGTTGATGTAGTCGCGCGCGACGCCGCCCCCGCCGACGACGACGCCGAGTTCGCACCCCTCGGTCGCGAGGGACTCGATGACTGCGGCGTGTCGCTCGACACGCTGGGGGTCGAGTTGCGGGGCGAGAACGCTCCCACCGATAGAAACCACGACTCTCATTGGCTCCGGATTGCCGAGAGCGGGGCTTAAGAGTTATCAAGTCGTGGGGCCCGGCAGTGTGTTCACCACTGGCTCACTCCCACACACACACACTACCCGCAGCGGCCGGTGGAGGCGACATTCTAAAGCCGGTTCGTCTCCGCGAAGGGAGTATGCGAGTATTCGGCATCCTCGGTCCCGGTGCGGACGACCTGGCGGCACGACTCCTGCCCCGACTGGACGGGTCGGTGGTGCGGGTCGAGGCGGGCGACGCGTCCACGCCGGCGGACGACGTCACGAGTGACACGTACCGACTCGGCGCGGACGGGTCGTGGGACGCGCGCGGAACCGACCGCTCGCTCGACACCCTCCTGGACGACGTGGCACCCCGGTACGCGTACGCCGTCTGTCTCGGGCTCGACGCGGCGACCGACGTCCCGTCCGTCGTGCTGGGCGACGGGGACGACCCGGACGGAGAGAACGTCCTGTACGCGGCTCCCGACGCGGAGACGGCCGACGTCGACGCGGTCCTCGACGCGCTCGACGGGGTGGAACCGTACGTCACCCTGGGGACGCTCGTCGACCGGGTCAAGTCGTCGCCGCGGGCGGAGCGCGCCGGTGCGATCGCTACATTCACCGGACGCGTCCGCGCGAAGGACGGGGACGACGACCCCCGGACGACGGCGCTCGAGTTCGAGAAGTACGAGGGCGTCGCCGACGAGCGGATGGCGACCATCTGTCGCGAGCTGGAGGAACGGGAGGGTGTCCTCGACGTCGAGATGCACCACCGGACGGGACGTATCCACGACGGCGAGGACATCGTCTTCGTCGTCGTCCTGGCGGGTCACCGCGAGGAGGCGTTCCGTACCGTCGAGGACGGCATCAACCGACTCAAAGACAAGGTGCCGCTGTTCAAGAAGGAGGTGACGGTCGACGACACCTTCTGGCGCCACACGCGGTAGACGACGGCCACTCTGTGACGGTCACGACCGGAGCCAGTCGCCGAACAGGCGGCCGGGAGGTGGTGCGCGCGCCACGTCGCCCTCCCCAGATGGAGAAAATGTTGCCGAAATAAGCCGCCTGTCTGACGGGTTTTACGCGATTCACGGCGGTTTTTATTCACGCTATGCCTCTTGCGATTGAAAGATTCTGGTGGCTTCGTGAAATGTCTAAAGGTTTCTAGAAGAGTTCTGAATCGTCCGTGAAACGTCCGAGTGGGCTGAAACCATCCGAACTGCTCCGAACGTTCCTCCGTTTATATACTGTCACAGGGCCATCCGAGAAACGAGGTCAACACAATGAGCGCAACCGCGTCCCCCTCCACCGACGGCAGCTCGAAGGAAGAACGTCTGAAGCAGTACCTGCTCGAGAAGGCGCAGGACGGCGAGATGTACTTCAAGAGCAAGTTCATCGCGGACGACGTCGGGCTGTCACCCAAGGAAATCGGCGCCCTGATGGTCAAGCTCCGCGACTCCGCCTCGGAACTCGAGATCGAGAAGTGGTCGTACACGTCCGCGACCACGTGGCGCATCGAACGCCGCGACGCGCTCACGGCCTGAGACGCGCCGTCGAACCGCCCGCACGTCCCCGCGGTCCCCCCTTCTTGCGGTCGTTATCCGTCCGCAGAGCGACGCCGTCGGACAGGATTTATAGCTCCGTCCCACTTACCGCGAGTGATGGATTCGGCCGAGACGGACGTGCCACGGGAGACCCTCCGGTCGGTCTTCCACCTCCGCGAGACGTACCGGGACGGGGAACGAATCCTGTTCTACGGCGAGGCGCTCGTCCCGCGGAGCAGACTCATCGAGGAGGTGTGGCCCGCGTTCCGCGAGGCGGGGTACGAGGCACGACTCGCGACGACGCGCTCGGGCCGGGAGGACGTCGTCGTCGCGGAGCCAGTGTCGAACGGACCGGACGGGATACCGTGGAAGAACCTGGGACTGTTCGTCGCGACGGTCGTCTCGACGCTGTTCGTCGGGAGCGTCGCGTGGTACTACGTGCCGCTCGAGCAGATTCAGCAGAACCCCCTGACGATGCTTCGGGCGTGGCCCTTCACCGTCGCCGTCCTCGGCGTCCTCTCGGCGCACGAACTCGGCCACTACGTTCTCGGGCGCTACCACGGCGTCGACGTCTCCCTGCCGTACCTCATCCCGTTCATCTTCCCGTTCGGGACGCTCGGTGCGATCATCCGGATGCGCGGGCAGATGCCCGACCGGCGCACCCTGTTCGACATCGGCGTCGCCGGCCCGCTCGCCGGCCTCGCCGCGACTATCGTCGTCACCGTCATCGGCCTCTCGCTGGACCCGTTGACCGTGCCGCCGCGGGTGCTCGAACAGAGCGGCGAGGTCATCGTCTTCAACAATCCCCCGCTCCTCGACCTCATCGCCACCGCCATCGGACAGCCGACGAGTTACACCGACCCCGCGAAGACCGTCCACCCGGTCATCATCGGCGGCTGGGTCGGGATGTTCTTCACCGTCCTCAACCTCCTCCCCGTGGGGCAGCTCGACGGCGGCCACATGCTCCGTGCGATGCTGGGTGAACGTCAGGAGACGGTCGCAGCCGTGGTTCCACTCGTCCTCTTCGGCCTCGCGGGGTACCTCCACTACGAGCGGGGGCTCGGCCTCAACGAGTCGGTCGGCCTGTGGGCGTTCTGGGGGCTGTTCGCCACCGTCATCGCCTACAACGGGCCGGCGGACCCCATCGACGAGACGCCGCTCGACCGCCGTAGACAGGCCGTCGGCGTCCTGACGTTCGCGCTCGGGGCGCTCTGTTTCCTGCTCGTTCCCATCCAGATCATCGGCGTCTAGACCGGTCGCGTCGAACTCGTCCGTCGCTCGGACGGACGTTCTGCGGGCGTAAGGATTCGTCAATCAGGCCCGACGCCCCGGTCACCGGGTGGGCTACTCGCTCCCGTGTGTGTAGCCGCGGTCCGGCAGCGGGTCGGCGTCGACAGTGATGCCGGCGTCGGCGTCGACGGCACGGCCGACGGTGGACAGTGACGTCTCACAGTCGGCGAGGGCTGCCGTGGCGTCGTCGACGGCCGCTTCGGGGAGCGTACAGACGAGTTCGAAGTCCTCGCCGAAGTGGACGCCCAGGTCCCACGCGTCCGCCGCCGCCACCGACGACGTCAGCGCGTCGGCGAGCGGAAC
>NZ_JBEPXO010000080.1:0-17493 GCF_041641895.1 Salinigranum sp.
GCGGTGTCGAAGAAGTTGATGCCCAGGTCGATGGCCCGCTCGACCAGTTCGAGTCCCGCCTCCTCGTCGAGCACCCAGTCGCGCCACTCCGAGGTGCCGAAGCTCATACAGCCGAGACAGATGCGGGAGACCCCCATACCGGTGTCACCGAGGGTGGTGTACTCCATGGCACCTCCCTCTCGGTGGAGGGACAAAAGTGAGTGGGCCACGGCGGTGCGCCGGGGCAGACGCGCCGCGGACGCGTCCGTGCGGGACACCGCCCGCCGACGGCAGACCCAGCGAGGGTCGATTCCCGTCTCGCGGGACCAACGAGTACGGTTTATCGTGTCACGTCGCCTACCACTAGGCGACGTGAGCAGCGTCTCCGTCAGTGGTTACCATGTTCAAGAACGTACTCGCGGTCCTCCTCGCGTTCGTCGTCGTCGTCGGGGTCGTCCCCGGCGTCACGGCGGCGCAGGCGGGTGGGACCGAACAGGTCGGCGGCCTCGTCGAGGTTGCCGTCGGTGAGACAGTCACCGGCGACCTCAGTGCCGTCGGTGGAACAGTGGTCGTCGCCGGGACGGTGGCCGGCGACGTCGCGGCGACCGGCGGGTCCGTCGTCGTCGCCTCGACGGGCGTCGTCGAGGGCGACCTGGCCGCAATCGGCGGGTCGGTCCTCGTCGACGGGACCGTCGCCGGCGACGTGCAGGTGTCGGGCGGGTCCGTCCTCGTCCGCGACGGCGCCCGCATCGGCGGCACGCTCGAAGCGGCGGCCGGGAGCATCCGAATGGACGGGCAGGTGGCGGGTGACGCCCGCCTCGCGGGCGAGACGGTGACCGTCGGCCCCGCGGCCGTCGTCGGCGGTGACCTCCTGTACGACGCCCGGACGTTCACCGCGTCGCCCGACGCCAGCGTCGCCGGCACGGTCCGGGCACAGGACGGCATCGTCACCGGCGACCCCGCCATCGCGCCGCCCGCGATTCCGCGTGGCGTCGGCGCCGTCTACGGCCTGCTGGCGAACCTCGTCCTCGGCGCGGCGCTGCTCCTCGCCGTGCCACGCTTCACGGACGCCGTGCGGGGAGTGGGAGCCAGACAGGCGCTCCGGAGCGGCGGCGTCGGCCTGCTCACGCTCGTCGGCGTGCCCGTCGCGCTGGTGCTCGTCGCGCTGACCGTCGTCGGCATCCCGCTGTCGCTCGCGGGTGCCCTCGCGTTCGCGCTCCTCCTGTGGGTCGGGTTCGTCTACGGGAGCCTCGTCGCCGGGACGTGGCTCCTCTCGCTGCTCGACCGGGAGGGTCGCTGGCTCGCGCTCGGCGTCGGTCTCGCCGTCGTGACCCTCGTCGGTCTCGTGCCGTTCGTCGGAGGCGTCGTCGAGTTCCTCGTCCTGCTCGTGGGACTCGGGGCGTTCGTCCTCGCGGTGCGTGGTGCGCGGAGCGACGAGTCGGGCGGCTTCGTCTTCGGCGGCACCGAGGACGAGTCGGCGGCCGTGTGACTCGACCGGTCGCGTCGCTCGCTCCGGCGCCTTCGTCGGACCGACACGCGTCTCTCGCATCCTGAATACGTACCGGTAAACTACCGAAAAAATACGATTAGCGTACGAGTGACGTACAGTATTGATACGGGTGGATTACACCAAATGATAATTCGCGCAGCAGGTTTTATTCGTCGACGGCCGTGTGCGAACTATGGCATACTCCGACTCGGGTTCTGCGGACCTGACCGACCAGATCGACGACCTGGAGGCAGAACTCGACTTCGACACCGACGACGACCTCGACGAGTACGAGAGCGCCCTCGCCGAACTCCTTATGGCGTCCGAGCAGGTCGCAGAGAGCGTCCACGAGATCAGCGCCGCCAACGAGGACCAGGCCGACTCGCTGTCGGTCGTCAGCGACGAGGTCGAGACGCTGACCGCCGCCGCGGAGGAGGTGGCCGCGGCCGTCGACCAGGTCGCCGACGCCAGTCGCGAGACGCGAGAGGAGGCCCGCGCCGGTCGGGCGACCGCGAAGGACGCGCGTGAGGCCATGCACTCGATACAGGACGCCGCCGAGGCCGTCGCCGACGATTTCCGGAACGTCCAGCAGCGCGTCCAGGACGTCGTCGACATCGTCGACATCCTCGACCAGATTTCGAACCAGACGAACCTGCTCGCGCTCAACGCGTCCATCGAGGCCGCCCGTGCGGGCGAGGCCGGCGCCGGATTCGGGGTCGTCGCCGACGAAATCAAGGCACTCGCCGGGGAGTCACGCCAGCAGGCGGGCGGCATCAGCGAGACGGTTCAGGAGGTTCAGACGGACGTCGCGAAGGCCGTCGACAACCTCGAAGAGAGCGACCTCCAGATCGAGAACGGGATGGCACAGATCACGGAGGCGGTCGACCGGTTCGACAGCATCATCGACGCCGTCGAGGAGTCGACCGACGGCGTCGAGGAGATATCCGACGCCACGAACGAACAGGCGGCGAGCGCTGAGGAAATCGCCGCGATGACACAGGAGTCGAGCGCGAACGCCCAGGAAGTCTCCGCGTCGACCACGGAAATCGTCGACGCCGTCGACGAGCAGACGGAGATGGTCCGGACGCTCGCCAGCTTCGACGTCTGAGCGGACGCTCACCGCGACGGCCAGGCGATTCGAGGGTCGCAACGACGCGGCCCGCGACCCAAATCATTATTCGTCGGGTTTTCGATGTGTGTGCTATGGCACTGGACTACGACGCCGCCTGCGAGTCGTTCGAGTGGGACATCCCCGAGGGGTACACGCTCCCCGGCGTAATCGAGTCACACGCCGACGCGTTCGGCGACCGGGTCGCGGTCCGCTTTCTGAGCGAGGAGGGCACACGGGTCGAGCGGACGTACGCGGACCTCCGCGCGGGCATGAACCGCTTCGCGAACGCGCTCGCCGACCTCGGCGTCGGGAAGGGCGACCGGGTGATGCACCTCTTCCCCCGCCACCCCGACGCGTTCGCCATCCAACTCGGTGCGCTGAAACGGGGTGCCCTCCTTGTCCCGTGTTCGTCGATGCTGAAGCCGAAGGACATCTCCTTCCGGGCGTCGGACTGTGAGGCGTCGACCGTCGTCGCCCACGCGTCGCTCACCGACATGGTCGAACCGGTGCTCGACGAGACGCCGCTCTCGAACCTCGTCGCCCTCGACGGCGACCCCGACGGCTGGGACTCGTTCGAGTCGCTCACGGCGGACCAGCCGACCGACCACGACGGCCCCGACGTCGGCGCGGCGGACCCGATGTCCATCAACTACACCTCGGGGACGACGGGACAGCCGAAGCCGGTCCTCCACAAACACCGCTGGATGCGCTGTTTCGAGCTCGTCAACGGGCCCTACTGGTGGGGGCTCACGGCCGACGAGGACCTCTCCGACGAGTTGATGTGGGCGACGACGGGGACGGGGTGGGCAAAGTGGTTCTGGAGCCCCGTCGGCGTCGGCCTCACGACGGGGGCGACCCAGCTCATCTACGACGGCGAGTTCGACCCCGAGACGTTCCTCGACATCATGGCCGAGGAGGGCGTCACGAAGCTGTGCGCGGTCCCGACGCAGTACCGCCTGTTCGCACAGGAGGAACTGGGAGAGTGGGACCTCTCGCTCACCGACGCGCTCTCGGCGGGCGAACCGCTCAACCGCGAGCCCATCGAGGCGTTCCAGGAGGGCGCGGGCGTGACCCCACGCGACGGCTACGGGCAGACCGAGACGGTGGCGCTGGTGACGAACTACCCCGGCATCGACGTCAAGGAGGGGTCGATGGGCAAGCCCGCCCCCGGTATGGGGACGACCATCATCGACACGCTGGAGGAGGAACCGGTCGAGGACGGCGAAATCGGCGAGGTGGCCGTCCCCGTCGACTGCCCAGGTATCTTCGACGGCTACTACCAGAAGCCCGACCTCGACGCGGAGACGTTCTCGGGCGACTACTACCGGACCGGCGACCTGGCCTCGCGAGACGAGGACGGCTACCTCTTCTTCGAGGGGCGCGCCGACGACATCATCATCTCCGCGGGCTACCGCATCGGGCCGTTCGAGGTCGAGGACGCGCTCGTCTCGCACCCCGCGGTCACCGAGGCGGCCGCGGTTGCGTCGCCGCACGACGACCGCGGGAACGTCGTCAAGGCGTACGTCGTGCTCGCCGAGGGGCACGAGGGCTCTGACGAGTTGGCGACGGAGATACAGGAGTTCATGAAAGAGGAGACGGCGCCGTACAAGTACCCACGACGAATCGAGTTCGTCGACGACCTCCCGAAGACCTCCTCGGGGAAGATTCGGCGCATCGAACTGCGACAGAGCGAGAAGCAGCAGTTCGGTTCCTAGCGCCCGGGAGTCACCGACGCCACTCCCGCGAGGCCGACGAGGGTGACGACGGCTCTCACGACGGCGTCGCCGTCGCCGAAGAACCCGAAGCCGACGCCGATGGCAGTGGTGGGCGGGCGCGTGGTCGTCCGTCGTCGGGTCCGAGGGAGGGTCCCGTACTGTCCCGTGCTACGCCGACGGGGTGACTCTCGAGCGACTCACTCGGTCGACTCGCCCGGTTCCAGCGCGTCCTCGTCGGGCAACTCTCGGAAGGCCGCCGCGAAGTCGTCGCTCGAGTACTCGGTGAGCGTCTCGTCGAGTTCGGTGCGGAGCTGGTCCATCCGTGCAGTGAGTCGCTCGTACTCCTCGCTCGTGTCGTCTTTCTGCGCACTCTCGAGGGTGGCCTTCTTCGAGGCGAGCGCGAAGAACTCCTGCGTACGGGTGTCGAACTCCGCACGCGAGAGGAGGACGGCCACCACCGAGCGGAGTTCCTCGCGGGTGACGGGCTTGACGAGGTAGTCGTCGAACGGCATATCGACGATGTCGACGTCGGGTTCGACCGCCGTAATCATCGCCACGCGACAGTCGATTCCCCGTTCGCGGAGCGCCGCGAGGACCTCGTCGCCGGTCATCATCGGCATCCGTCGGTCGAGCAGGGCCACGTCGACCGCTTCGGTCGCCAGTTCGAGCGCTTCCTCGCCGCCAGTGGCGACGCGGACGTCGTACTCGTCCGCCAGCCAGTGGGCGTACAGCTCGGCGAGTTCGGCCTCGTCGTCGGCGACCAGGACGATCGGGCGCCCGTCGCTGTCGGTGCCTGCCATCTGTTTTCGATACTACCGTCTCGCTCCTCGTATATCATGGTGACGACAGCCGTCACGCCGCCGCCGGCCACAACGGATTACTCCGGCTGGTCCCTAGCGCGGCCATGCGACCGACCACGCCAGCGTCGGGGGGTGGGCGATGACCGTCTGGCTCCTCGGCGACCAGCTCTCGCCGGACGCGGCCCCGCTCGCAACCGCGGACCACGTCCTCATGATCGAGGCGCACGGCTTCGCCGAGCGACTCCCGTACCACCCGGCGAAGCTCACGCTCCTCTTCTCGGCGATGCGCCACTGCCGCGACGAACTCCGTGGCCGGGGCTACGAGGTGACGTACGTCGAGACCGAGACGTTCGGCGAGGGGCTCTCGGAGTACTTCGAGGCCGCCCCCGACGACGCGCTCGTCCTGATGGACCCGCCGAGCCACGGCGCGGCGGCGCGCTTCACCGAACTGGTCGAGGAACGCGGCGGCACCCTCACCGTCGTCGAGAACGACCGCTTCCTCACCACCCCCGACCTGTTCGACGAGTGGGCCGGCGACCGCTCGGTCGACGAGGGGTTTCGACAGGAGCAGTGGTACCGGTTCGTCCGCCGCGAGTTCGACATCCTGATGAACGGCGACGAGCCCGAGGGGGGCGCGTGGAACTACGACGACCAGAACCGAGAGACGCCCCCCGATGGGTGGTCGCCACCACCGACACCGACGTTCGACCCCGACGCGCTCACGCGGGAGGTCCACGAGTTCGTCACGGAGCGATACGCGGACCACTGGGGGAACCCCTCACTGGAGGCGGTGGTGTGGCCCGTCACCCGGTCCGAGGCGCTGTCGGCGCTCGACCACTTCGTCTCGGCGCGACTCCCCGAGTTCGGTGACTACCAGGACGCGCTGGTCGAGGGCGAGTGGGCGCTGTCGCACTCGCTGCTCTCCTCGTCGCTGAACCTCGGCCTCCTCCACCCGCAGGAGGTGGTCGATTCCGCCGTCGAAGCGTACCACCGGGAGGAGGCACCGCTCAACTCGGTCGAGGGGTTCGTCCGACAGGTCGTCGGCTGGCGGGAGTTCATGCGCCACGTCTACCGCCGCGCGATGCCGGCGATGGGGGAAGCGAACCAGTTGGAACAAGAACGGGAGCTCCCGCCGCTGTACTGGGACGGTGAGACCGACATGACCTGTCTCTCGGAGGCGGTGTCGCACGTCCACGACCGGGGGTACGCCCACCACATCGAACGGCTGATGGTGCTCTCGAACTTCGCGCTCGTCTACGGCGCCGCCCCCCAGGCGCTCAACCGCTGGTTCCACCTCGGCTTCGTCGACGCGTACCACTGGGTGACGACGCCGAACGTCGTCGGCATGGGATCGTTCGCGACGGACGTGCTGTCGTCGAAGCCGTACGCCTCGTCGGGGAACTACATCAACGAGATGAGCGACTTCTGTGCGGGCTGTGAGTACACGGTGTCGCGGACGACTGGCGAGGGCGCCTGTCCGTTCAACGCGCTGTACTGGGACTTCCTGAAGGAGAACGAGGAGCGACTGAGAGGAACGGGTCGGATGGGGCTGATGTACTCGCACGTCGACAACAAGAGCGATGAAGAGTGGGAGGCGATTCGGGAGCGAGCGGAGACGGTGCGGGAACGGGCACGGGCGGGAGAGCTGTAGCGACTGGTCGCCACGACCGTCTCGCCACCCACACTGCAGATATCAGCCCTGATTCTCCAACACGAACGCTTACCTCACACGGTTCGACAGTCGGTGTACGAAGCGGGTCACCGGGCCTACCCTGAAGTACGTGCTGGTGATGGGTGTGATAGCCTTCCTCGCCTTCGTCGGGACCACCTCGATCACAATCTTTACTGCTGGTTCGGGGCTCGTCGCGGTCCCACTCGTCATCGTTCTCGTCTCCCTCCCGATGGTCTACCTGTTCTGGAAAGACGTTACCAGCCTCAGAGACAGCGGCGTCCGCTGGGGCCGGTCACGGTGGGCCGTCTACGTCCTCGCGGTGCCGCTGCCGGCGTACGTAATCTTCCCGGTCTATCTGCTGGTCAGACTCTCGAAGACGGTACGGGCGTGACGGGTACCTTCACTCCCGCTTCTCGCGCCCCAGCGTGTGGAACTCGTCGTTCGGCCGCATGTCCGCGAACATCGCCATACGGTTGGACAGGTTGAAGAAGGCGGTGACGGCGGCGATGTCCCAGATGGCCTCCTCGGAGTAGCCGGCCGCTTCCAGCAGCGCGATGTCCTCTTCGGTCACTTCCGTCGGTGACTCGGTGAGTTTCACGGCGACGTCGAGCATCGCCATCCGTTTCTCGGAGACGTCCGCGGTCCGGTAGTTCGCCACGAGCTGGTCGGCGAGGGCCGGGTCCCGCGCGTAGATTCTGACCAGAGCGCCGTGGGCGACGTTGCAGTAGTAGCAGTGGTTGACGCCGGAGACGGCGACGACGATCATCTCCACCTCCTCTCTGTCCAGCGCGGAGTCGTCCACGAGCGCGTCGTGGTACGCGAAGAAGGCGCGGAAGTGCGAGGGTTTGTAGCCGAACGCCGAGAAGACGTTGGGGGTGAAGCCCGCCCGCTCCGTCTCCTCGGTGATCCGTTCCTGGAGGTCCTCGGGGAGGTCCGCGAAGTCCGGGACGGGGAAGCGTCGCATCGCGTCGTCGTCGAGTTCGGGGGTCGGGTCGGAGTCGGCCATAGCCGGCGTTCGGCGGGAGGGGTGAAAGGTCCAGCGGCGGCGGTGGAGGGCGTTCCGCTGTCGTCACGGGGACCGCTTCGGACGGCATGCGCCGCGTCTCGCGTCGACACGTCGACGACCGGAGAGCCGGGCCGTCGAGCGGCCCTCGGGCTCTCGACTCGACGTCACACGGAGTGTACGTCTCCCGGCGCGCGCTGCGGGCGGTCCCGTCCGCCAGCGCACAGCGTGCGAGGGTGACGGTTCGCGCCTCCGTGCGCGAACCACTTGGCTGGGGAGGAGTGAGGCCCCACACCGTGGCCGTGTCCCACTCGGATGCGCCCGACCCGTGCCGCGTCGACGGCCGACGACCGCCGGCGGCTGTCGGTGACCGAACCCCCGCCGGCGGGCGCGCGCTACCTGGACGTACCCGACCCCGACACACGCCCGTCCACTCACCCCACGACCAGCACGGCCACCCACGCCGCGGTCACGAAGACGCCGAGCGAGAGGAGCCCGTAGTTCCCGACCTGGCTGTCGGCGGTGACGACCGAGAGCGTGACGTTCCGCCCGGAGAGCGGCCAGAGGGGTCTGATTCCCATCGGCGTCAGCGCGTCGGCAGCGAGGTGTGCGCCGACGCTCAACAGCCCAGTCGCGGCACCGACCAGCGCCAGCGTCTCGGGGCCGTACGGCGCGCCGAACCCGACCCGGCCGACGGCGAACCCCACGGCGCCCAGCGCCGCCCCGACCAGCAGGGCGAACCACACCGTGTGGGTGATGCCGCGGTGTGAGACGCCCGGGAGTCGGTGGTCGACGTCGGGGAGCATCGCCAGCCAGAGCGCCCCCGCGCCCACGACGAAGGCGAATTCGGTGAAGCCAGCCGTCACGAGGGAGACGCCGACCGGTGCGAACGCGAGCAGCGCGACGCCGTAGTGGCCGTTGCGGTACACAGTCGAGGCAGGGAGGCGCGGAACGAGAAGCTGACGGCCTCGGCGTTCACCGCCACTTGATGCTGCACCCGCGGGAGGGGACCACGTCGACGTCGACGTCCTCGCCTGCGAGGACGCTCTCGACGGCCTCGCGCATGACGTACTCGTCCGGTTCCTCGTCGGGGTTCATCGCGTCGTCGATGCGGCCGTGGTACGTCAGGACGAACGTGCCGTCCTCGTTGGCGAACAGGAACGGGTCGGGGGTACACGTCGCGCCGTACGCTTCGGCCACCTCCTGAGAGTCGTCGCGGAGGTACGCCGTGTACTGTACGCGGCCGTCGTCGACGTACTCGCGCATCTTCTCGAAGGAGTCCTCGGGGTACTCCTCCTCGTCGTTCGGGTTGATGCCGACCACCGCGAGGTCGTCGTACGCCTCGGCGAGGTGGTTCAGTTCGTCGAACTTCGCCCGCGCGTAGGGGCAGTGGTTACACGTGAAGACGACGAGCAGCGCGTCGTACTCCGCGAACGAGTCGAGCGAGTACGACTCGCCGTCGGTCCCCTCGAGGGAGAAGTCGGGCGCTTCGTCGCCGGGTTCGATGTCGCCTTCGGACTCTTTCAGCACCATACCCTACGTTAGCGGCCGGCGGAAAAAAGACGTTGTGTGTGGGTTCGTGCCCCGGTCCGTCCCGTCTCGACTCAGGGTGGCGTGATGACGGCTCGGCCGTCGATTTCGCCGTGTTCGAGCCGTTCGGCGACGGTGTTGACGTCACCCAGTTCGTAGCGCTCGGTGTGCAGTTCGACGGCGCCGCGGTCGACGAGCGCGACGAGTTCCTGCAGTTCGGTGTAGCGGCCGACGAGCGTCCCGCGGAAGGCGAACTCGCCGTTGACGAGCGCCTGTGCGGGTTCGTGGATGTGTCCGCCGTAGCCGATGATGTGGTGGTCGCCGCCGGCGGCGGTGATGTCGGGCGCGAGTTGCGTCGTCTCGTCGCGGCCGACGAAGTCGAGCACCTGCTGTGCGCCGACCCCGCCGGAGAACGACTCGACCGCGTCGGCGACCTCTTCGGTCTCCGGGTCGACAGTGTCGTCCGCTCCCAGTTCGGACGCGAGGTCACGCGCCGACTGCTTGAGGTCGACGGCGACGATGTCGGCGGCGGACATCGCTCGGAGACACTGCAGGCCGATGTGGCCGAGGCCGCCGACGCCGATGACGACCGCCGTGTCGCCCGGGTTGAGTTCGTCGACGGCCTTCTTCGCGGCGTGGTAGGCCGTGATACCCGCGTCGGCGTGCGGAGCGATGTCCGTCGGGTCTACGCCCTCTGGCAGCGGGATGACCGCCCGCTCGGAGGTGTGGAGGAACTCGGCGAACCCACCGTCGTGGGTGAGTCCGTTGAACTTCGAGTTCTCGCAGTACATGTCCTCCCCGAGGCGGCAGGACCGACAGGTCCCGCAGGTCTGTACCGGGTGACAGATGACGGGGTCGCCGACGTCGACTGCCGTCACCTCCTCGCCCACCTCGCTCACGATGCCGGCGTTCTCGTGGCCGAGTGTGAGTGGGAGTTCCTGCGGGACGTACTCCGTCCACATCCCCTCGATGATGTGGTTGTCCGTCTGGCACCACCCCGCTCCCTCGACTTCGACGACGACGCCGTCGGACGTGTCGACGGTCGGACGGTCGACCTCGTCGATGGAGAGTGCCTCGCCCATGTCGTCCGTGTACTCGTGCAGACGCGCAGCTTGCATAGCGATTAATCGTGATTATTCCTAGAGCAAAAACGCTCGTCTTGCGGAGAAGTGTGTGCACCGGTATCTACCGTCTTCAGTGCCACTCGGCTCCGAGTAACTATCCGGTATTCATCTATTCCCGGGGCGCCCGTGTGAATTATTATGTTAATTATTTATGCTGCGTGTCCTCAGGCAAACCTGTATGTACCAGCATCAGGGTGAGGACGTGTTCGTCATCGACGGACACACCCACATGTGGGACGCGACGGAGGAGAACATCAAACACGAGGGTGGCGAACAGTTCATCCAGTGTTTCTACGACTATCACACGGGCTTCACGCCCGACGAGCGTGTCCGGGACATCGACGACTACCGGAAGTTCACCCCCGAAGACGTCAAGGAGGACCTCTTCACCAACTACGTCGACATGGCGGTGTACCAGCCGACGCATCTCCACGAGTTCTACAAGGAGGGGTTCAACACCGTCGACGACCTCGGACAGACGCTCTTCCAGGACTACCCCGAGCGGTTCGTGCTCAACGGCCGGTGGGACCCCCGCGACGGCGAGGCCGGCCTGAAGGAACTCGAACGCCAGAAGGAGGAGTACGACATCATGGGGGCGAAGGTGTACACGGCGGAGTGGAAGGGTGACTCGAAGGGGTGGCGCCTCGACAGCGACGAGTCGTACGAGTTCCTCGAGAAGTGCGCCGAACTCGGCGTGAAGAACATCCACCCGCACAAGGGGCCGACCATCCGGCCGCTGAACAAGGACGCGTTCGACGTGGGCGACGTCGACGACGCGGCGTCGTCGTTCCCCGAACTAAACTTCATCGTCGAGCACGTCGGCCTCCCCCGCCTCGACGACTTCTGCTGGATCGCGACGCAGGAGCCCAACGTCTATGGCGGTATCGCAGTCGCCGCCCCGATGGCGCTCGCTCGTCCGCGGAAGTTCGAGGAGATCATGGCCGAACTGCTGTTCTGGCTCGGCGAGGACCGCATCACGTTCGGCTCCGACTACGGTATCTGGGACCCCGACTGGATCATCGAGACCATCATGGACATGGAGTTCTCCGAGGAGACAGTCGAAGAGTACGGCGTCGAGTTCGACCTCGAGACGAAGAAGAAGGTGATGGGCGAGAACGTCGCCGAGCTGTACGACATCGACATCGAGGAGCGGAAGAAGCAGTTCCAGAACGACGGCATCAGCCAGGAGTTCGGCCTCGGCGAGTCGTACGGGGCGCCGGCTTCGGCGGACGACTGATGTCTCCGACGCCCGCCGACGTCCGCGCACGCCTCGACCGCGTGACGGACCCCGAGCTGGACGAGTCCATCGTCGACCTGGACTACATCGACCGTATCGACATCGGCGAGACGTCGGTGACCGTCCACTTCACGCTCCCGACGGCGTGGTGTTCGCCCGCGTTCGCCTGGATGATGGCGACCGACGCGCGCGACGAACTCGAGTCGCTCCCGGACGTCGACCGCGCGGAGGTGTACCTCCGCGACCACATGCACGAGGTCGAAATCAACGACGGCGTCAACGCGCGCAAGTCGTTCGAGGCGTCGTTCCCCGACGCCGACGGTGAGGTCGCCTCGGTCCGCGCCACGCTCGACGACAAAGCCCGCCTCTCCCGGCAGTACGAGGCTGTCGGGGCGCTCCTCGACGCCGGCGTCTCGCCCGAGCAAATCTGCGAGTTGACGCCGGCCGACCTCGACATCGACGACGACCCGCGACGGGAGGGCGCCCGTGCCTCGGTCTACCTCGCGGCGGACGCGTTCGCGGTCACCGTCGACGCCCGGCCGCTCGACCGCTACCTGTGTAAGGCACGGACGGTCGGTCTCGTCGACGGCGACGACGACCCCCTGTTCCGGACGCCCGAGGGTGACGCCATCGACCCCGAGTCGTTCGAACTCGTCCACCGCCGCGGCCGACTCGCCCAGACCAACATGACCGGTCAGGGCGGCGTCTGCGACGCCCTCAACGAGAGCCGTCGGAAGAAACTGAACCGCGACGGCCCGACCGTGGTCGACGCCGACTGACCTCTCCCCGTCCGGTCGGCTCGTCATCGATATTCGATTGAACTACCGTCCGAGCCGACTGTCTCTCAGATGATCAACTCTCGGTAGAACAGGCTGACGAGAGATACATACAACCAATTATGACCGCTTCGGGAGTTATTTTCACACTGATGAAAAGAAAACTGGGCTGTCAAAAGGCTGTACTGTACAACGAGTAATATTCGGGCAGGTCGTAGCCGTGTCGAGCGACGGTGGTGGGGCGACCGTCCGCGAGTGCCAGACTTACACTGGTAGGTGTGTAACAGACGTGCGGCGAGCGGGGCGGTCAGAGGTAGGTGATGTTGAGTTCGATGACGTTCGCGGCGCTCCGGAGTCGGTCGGGGAGTTCGGACCGGAACCGCTCGCCCCGCAGTCGACTCGTGGGGCCGGCGACGCTGATGGCTCCGAGGACCTCCCCGTCGTCGGTGCGGAGCGGAACGGCGACGCTCCGGAGGCCGCTGATGCGCTCCTCGTCGTCGAACGCGACGCCCTCGTCGCTGATTCGCTCGAGTTCGTCGAACAGGGCGTCCGCGTCGGTGATGGTGTGATCGGTCAGGGCCGGCAGACCCCGCCGGTCGATGACCTCGCGGACGCGTTCGGCCGACGAGAACGCGAGCATCGCCTTCCCGAGGGCGGCCCCGTGGAGGTGGATGCGCTTGCCGACGTGGGTGTCGACGTGGACCGCTTGGTTCCCCTTCGCCCGGTGGAGGAAGACGCCGTATCCGTGCTCTTCGACGACGAGTCCCGCGAGTTCGCCCGTCTCCTCCGCGAGAGCGGTCACCTCGTCCCGGGCGATGCGGTAGACGAGATACCGCTCACGGGTCATCGACCCCAGTTCGAGGAACCGACAGGCGAGGCGGTACTCGTCGTCCTCCTTGACGACGTACCCGCGTCGTCGGAGCGTGTCGAGGTGGTTGTACACCGTGCTCTTCGGTTCGTCGAGTCCACGAGCGAGTTCGGTCACGCCTGCGGTTCCCAGGTCGTTCAGCGTCTCGACGATGCGGAGCGTCGTGTCCACGGCCCGGATGAGCCCGCCAGCGTCGTCGGCTTCGTCCATGAGTACTGGTACCACATGTGTGCCAATATATAAAACATTTGTTCTCTACTACTGAACAGCTCGGCCGCAGCCACCGGTCGTCACTTGTACACACTCGACAACTGTTCATTGCTACTGAACAGACGTCCCGCGAATCGTCTCCCGACTGGTTCCCCGGGAACTCCGCGCGTGAAACGCACGTCAGAGCCGCCGTCTGTCGGACGATTCTCTTCGACTCGGGTCGAAATAAACGCCGAAACGCGGGTCGCTTCCCCACACCTCCTGTTCCGCACTGATGAACACTCTCGCGAGTGGCGGCAGTAGCCCTCCGACGCGCCGCCGGGCGCGCGTGGAACAACACTTATCACGCTGCTGCGGGACGTGAGTCTGTATGCTCGACGGATACGAGATGTACGACCTCACGCAGCCGTGGTGTCAAGACACCCCCGCGTGGCCGACGTACGACAACCCGAAGATCTGGTACGAGAAGTCCCTCGACACCGAGAAGGTCAACGGCCAGAAGATCGAGTTCATGAACCACACGGGGACGCACCTCGACGGCGAGAAGCACTTCATCGCCCACGGCCGGGACATCGAGCAGATGCCGCTCGACGAACTCGTGGGCGACGCCGTCGTCGCCGACATCTCCGACAAGGTCGGCGAGTACGACGTCTACACCTCCGAGATGATCGAGGACGTCTGTGACGTCCGTGAGGGAGATATCCTCTTCGTCCACACCGGCTTCCAGAAGTACGCCTGGCACAGAGAGGAGGCCGACCCCCACGCCTTCTTCTGCAAGCACCCCGGTCCGAACATGGAGTTCGCCGAGTGGTGCCGCGAGATGGACATCAACTACCTCATCCTCGACTGCGGGAGCGCCGACCACCCGATGAACACGGTCGTCCGAGACGTCCGGCCCGAACTGGCCGCGGAGGCGCGCGACCACCTCGGTGTCGACGACCTCGACGAGATATTCCCGCCCGAGGGGTACCAGCTCATGCACACGGAGCTGTTCCCCCACGGCATCGTCCACGTCGAGAACGCCCAGGTGCCCGAAGAACTCCTGAACGAGCGCGTTCAGATCGGCACGTTCCCGTGGCGGTTCCGTGGCGGCGAGTCCTCGGTCTGCCGGTGCGTCGCGTTCAAAGAGGCGTAACCGCACCGTCGGTCCGTCTCCGCGCTTCGGTCAGCGGTGGAAGTCGACCTGCCGCTCGCCGTCCGACCGCCGGACGACCGTCTCCCGCGGTTCGGTCTCCGCGACGACGCGGCCCTCCTTCACCACGACTGTCCGTGCGGCTCGAGTCCGCAGCGCGTTGAACGGGTCCGGACTGTCGTAGACGACGAGCGACCCCTCGTTCCCCTCGGCGAGTCCGTACTCCGTGGCCCCGAACACTGCCGCGTTCGCCGTCGTGAGCATCTGCCAGAGCGTCTCGACGTCGCCGCGGCCGCTCATGTGCGCGTAGTGCAGGAGGACGAACGCGGCGTCGAGCTGGTCGCCGACGCCGTAGTGGTACCACGGGTCCATCACGGAGTCGTGGCCGAGCGCGACGGTCACGCCCGCGTCGTGCAACTGGTCGATGCGGGTGTGTCCGCGGCGTCGGGGGTAGTCGTCGTACCGGCCCTGCAGGACGCTGTTGTCCGGCGGGTTCGTGACGACGCTCACGCCGCTCTCCGCCAGTAGCGAGACGAGTTTGTCCGCGTACGCGTTCGAGTACGAGTGCATCGCCGTCGTGTGACTCGCCGTCGTCCGGTCGCCCATCCCCCGCTTCAGTGCCTCGCTCGCCAGCACCTCGGTGAACCGCGACCCCGGGTCGTCCGTCTCGTCGATGTGGAGGTCGACCGGGGCGTCGTACCGTTCCGCGAGGTCCATCGCCGTCTCCACCGAGGCGACGCCGTCCTCGCGGGTGTGTTCGTTGTGCGGGATACCACCCACCAGGTCACAGCCCATCTCCATCGCCTCGCGCAGGAGGTCCTCGTGGTCCGGTCGGGTGAAGACGCCGTCCTGCGGGAACGCGGCCACCTGGAGGTCGACGAGGTCCGACACCTCCTCGCGGAGTTCGAGGAGCGCCTCGACGCCGGTCAGCGTCTCCTCGGTCGTGTCGGCGTGCGTCCGAACCCGTGTGATGCCGTTCGCCGCCATCCACTCGAGGGCCTGCGTCGCCCGCGCTTTGACCTCGGCCTTCTCCAGCGACTGCTTGCGTTCGGCCCAGATACGAATCCCCTCGGCGAGCGTCCCCGTCTCGTTCCAGCGCGGGTCCCCTGCCGTGAGCGTCGCGTCCAGGTGGAGGTGCGGTTCGACGAGCGGCGGGGTGACGAGTCGGCCCGCGGCGTCGTGGCGTCTGTCGGCGTCGAACCCGGTGGGGTCACCCTCGCCCGCCGGGACGACGCGGTCGATACGGCCCGCGCGAATCTCGACGTCGACCCGCTCCCCGTCGAGCGTCGTTGCGTCGGTGACGACGTAGTCCATACGCCGAGAGGTCGGAGGAGGGACATTAACTCTTCCCCGTCGGCAGGTGCCGAAACACTCGATACGGACTCAAGGAATCGAAGGACTGCAGTGACCTACCGGGGCATGTTATGACAAGTTATTTGTACTATCGTCGAACACGTTCGTCACATGGCAACACAAGACACGGACTTCGACTGGCGAACGGTCGTCTTCGGCGACGAGGAACTCCCGGACCCCGACTGGCCCGTCGACCACGTGCCGAAGTCGGAGCGGAAGGGACTGGTGAGCATCTCCGCGGTCCTCCTCGGCTTCGTCTTCTTCGCGGGGACGCTCTGGGCCGGCGCCGAAGTGGGGGCGGCGATGGGCTTCGTCCCGATGCTGTCCGCGATGGCCGTCGGGTACGCCATCCTCGGCGTCTACGTCGCGCTGCTCTGTGCGATCTCGGCGAAGGCCGGCCTGACGACCGTCTTGCTGTCGCGGTACACGTTCGGCCGCGCCGGTGCGAAGTGGGCTGACCTCCTCCTCGGCGGCACGCAGGTCGGCTGGTTCGGCGTCACCATCCCGCTCATTGCCGTCCCGACGGCGACATTCTTCGGGGTGAACACGCCGACGTTCGTCTCCGCGCTCGTCGTCGTCTGGGGCGTCCTCCACCTCGCGACGGCGTACTTCGGGTACGAGGGGATGGAGCGCCTCTCGTACGTGGCCGTCCCGGCGCTCGTCGTCGTCGGCATCCTCTCGATGGGCATCGCCGTGGTCGATACGGGCGGTGTCGGCGGCCTGTTCTCGCAGGCTGGCGGGGGTGACATGGCGTTCGGGGCCGCCGTCACCATCGTCGTCGGCACCTTCATCAGCGGCGGGACGCAGGCGCCGAACTGGGCGCGGTTCGCCGCGAACAAACGCGTCGCCTTCTGGGCCGGCCTCGTCGCGTTCCTCGTCGGCAACGGCTTCCTGTTCCTCTCGGGCGCCGTCGGCGGCGCGGTGTACGACGTCACCCCCGCGGGGGACCTCTACGCCGTCCTCTCGGCGCAGGGACTCGCGTTCGTCGGCCTCGTCGCCCTCGTGTTCAACATCTGGACGACGAACGACAACGCCGCATACGCGTTCGGGGTCGCCGGGAGCGAGGCGTTCGACTTCGACCGCAAGCGCCCGTTCGTCCTCGCGGGCGGGGCCGTCGGCATCCTCCTCGCCCTGGTCGGCGTCGACAGCCTCCTCGTCCCCTGGCTGGCGACGCTCGGCCAGTACATCCCGCCGCTCGGCGGCGTCGTCATCGCGGACTTCCTGCTCGTGTGGGGACTCGACCGCATCCCCCGGATGGACGACGTCTCGTTCACGGGCGTCCGGTGGGTCTCCGTCCTGGCGTACGTCGGCGGCTGTGTCGTCGCCGTCCTCACGGCCGGCTCCGTGATTCCCGGTGTCGCGGCACCGCAACTGATTCCGGGAATCGCGTCGCTCAACGGTCTCGTCGCCGCGGGCGTCCTCCACGCCGTCGGCTACTACACGCTCGAACGCTCCGGCGTCCTCCCGGGCCACACCGTCGACACCGACGCCGAC
>NZ_JBEPXO010000081.1:0-17470 GCF_041641895.1 Salinigranum sp.
GGTCGGTCGCCTCCTCGTCGGCGGCTTCTTCGGCATGATGACGATGCTGTGGTACGTCCTCTTCCTCTACCCGACCTACGTGGGCGTCGACGCCTCCCTCCTGCTCTTCGACGTCTCCTCGGCCGCAGGGGTCTACCTCGTCGCCAACATCTGGGTGATGGCGACCATCGTCCTGGGCTACACCGGGTACCCCATCCTCCGCGGGGCGTACGTCAGCCTCCGGGCGCGCGAGCCGAACATGGACCTCCTCGTCGCCACCGCGGCCACCACCGCCTACGTCTACTCGACGCTCCTCGCGCTCACGGGGGCGAACGAACTCTACTTCGACATCACCGTCGTGGTGGTCCTCGCCGTCTCCATCGGCGGCTACTACGAGGAGCGACTGCGCGAGGCCGCCGCGGGGAGTCTGGCCGACGTCTCCGAGCGACGCGTCTCGGAGGCACGCCTCCGAACCTCGGGCGGTACCGAGACCGTGCCGCTCGAATCGGTCGGAGAGGGTGACGAAGTCGTCGTTCGGGCGGGCGAGACGCTCCCCGTCGACGGCGTCGTCGCCGAGGGGTCGGGAGCCGTCGACGAGTCGCTCGTCACGGGCGAGTCCCGCCCGGTCCGCCGGGAGGTGGGCGACGACGTCCTCGGCGGGTCGCGACTCCGAGACGGTGGACTCGTCGTCGCCGCGGACGCCGAGGCGACCCGGACGATGGACCGCCTCGTCGAACTCCAGTGGAGGCTCCGGACCCGGTCCGGGGCGCAACGACTCGCCGACCGCCTCGCCGGCGTGTTCGTCCCGCTGGTCTTCGCGCTCGCCGTCGTCGCCGGGGGCGCACACCTCGCGCTCGGCGCCACCCCCACAACCGCACTCCTGACGGGCCTCACCGTCCTCGTCGTCTCCTGTCCGTGCGCGCTCGGACTGGCGACGCCGATGGCCGTCGCGAGCGGGGTCCGGGAGGCGCTGGCGCGGGGCATCGTCGTCCGCTCGGGCGAACTGTTCGAGCGGGCGAACGAGAGCGACGTCGTCGCGTTCGACAAGACGGGGACGCTGACGACGGGCCGGATGGCGGTCCACGCCGTCTCCGGCGACGACGAGACGTTGTCGGTCGCGGCGGCGCTC
Source organism: Salinigranum sp. (assembly GCF_041641895.1). Lineage (NCBI taxonomy): Archaea > Methanobacteriati > Methanobacteriota > Halobacteria > Halobacteriales > Haloferacaceae > Salinigranum > Salinigranum sp. Next base: position 1,109 of record NZ_JBEPXO010000081.1, read on the forward strand.
GAGCGGTTCGCGGACCACCCCGTCGCGGACGCTATCGTCGCGCGGGCGGCAGGCGGGGGGCGGACGGCCCCGGCGGAAGCGCAGACAGCGGACCGGGCGGCACCTGACGGCGGTGGACGGACCGTCACCGACGTCGAGACCCACCCCGGGCGGGGCGTCTCGGGGACCGTCGGGGGGCGCGAGGTGCTCGTCGGGAGCGCGGGCCTCTTCGAGGCGCGCGGGTGGTCCATCCCCGAACGGTTCCGACGGCGGGCGACCGACGCGCGCGACGCGGGCGCGGTGCCGGCGCTCGTCGGCTGGGAGGGGAGTGTACGAGGGGTCGTCGTGGCGGGGGACGAACCGCGACCCGAGTGGGAGGCGGTCGTCGACGCGCTGTCCCGAGACCACCGCGTCGTCGTCATCACGGGGGACGGCGAGGCAGCGGCGGCCCCGTTCGCGGCGCACGAAGGGGTCGCGGAGGTGTTCACTGACACGCGGCCCGAGGCGAAGGTGGCGCTCGTCGACCGACTCAAAGCGGAGGGGGAAGTGGTGTTCGTCGGCGACGGGAGCAACGACGCCCCGGCGCTCGCCGGCGCGGACCTCGGCATCGCGCTCGAGTCGGGCACGCCACTCGCCGTCGACGCCGCCGACGCCGTCGTCACGACCGACGACCTCCGCACCGTCGAGACCGTCTTCGACGTGACGCGGGCCACGCGGACGCGGATCAGACAGAACCTCGGCTGGGCGTTCCTCTACAACGTCGTCGCGGTCCCGCTCGCGGCGCTCGGCCTCTTGAACCCGCTCTTCGCCGCCGTCGCGATGGCGACGAGTAGCGTCGTCGTCGTCCTGAACTCCCGGCGCGGGTACGAGACGAACGAGGAACGGGGAGGGTCCGAGGCGAGCGAGGAGACGGGAGGGGAGATGTCGTGAGCACGCTCTCGTCCCTGTTCGACCGGGGGCGTGACCTCGACGCGCGCGGACTGGTGCTCCTCGCGGGCACGCTCGTCGCGGTGGAACTCCTCGCGCTCGGCGCGTACTTCTCGGTGTCGTCGTACAGCGTCCTCTCCCCGCGGTACGTGCTCTACCCGTTCGTCTGGCTGAACGTCGCCGTCCTCGCAGTCCTCGTCGCCGACCGACCGCAGGTGACGGGGCGTCGTCGACTGCTGGCGTCCGGAGTCGGCGTCGCCTACCTCCTCGTCCTCGCGTGGCTCGACGGAACGCTCGGGGTGGGGACGGGAGCGGGAACCGTCCGCGTCCTCTGGCTCCCACCAGGCTGGGGCCCCGCACTCCTGTACGACGGCGCCCTGCGCGTTGCGCTGCTCCCGTTCAAGTGCGTCGGCTACGCCGTCCTGGCGTATCTGGTCTACGGTCTCGTCGCCGACGTCGCGAGCGCGGGGGCGGGCGTCGTTGGAGGAGCGGTCGGCTTCTTCTCCTGCGTGTCGTGTACGCTGCCCGTCGCCGCCGCCGTCCTCTCGGGGCTGGTCGGTGGGTCGGTCGGGGTGGTCGGCGCGACGACGGGGGCGTGGTCGTACGACCTCTCCACGCTGGCGTACGTCGTCTCGGTCGGGCTACTGACGTGGCGGCCGGCGTGGACGGGTGGGCGCGGCCGCGGCCGGTGAGCCGACCGCCGGGACGACTGCTCCCACCCAGCCGTGTGGGTCAAGTCGGTCGCGCCCCGAGGGAGGGGTATGGACGCGCGAAGCCTCGCGAAGGCCGCCGGTGTCGGTCTCGCCGCCGCCGGCGGTCTCACGGCGCTCAACCGACTCCTCGCTCGCCCCGCCGACTCGCTCGAACCCCCGCTCGCCGGCGACCACCGGACGTATCGCTGGCGCGGGATGGACGTCGCCTACACCGAGTCGGGACCGGCGGACGCGCCGACGGTCGTCCTGCTCCACGGCATCAACGCCGCTGGCTCCTCGGGCGAGTTCCGGACGGTGTTCGACGAGTTGGCGGACGACTACCACGTCGTCGCGCCCGACCTCCCCGGGTTCGGCTGCTCGGACCGGCCGCCGCTCCAGTACTCCGCGGCGCTGTACGAGGACTTCGTCGCCGACTTCCTCGTGGAGTACGACTCCCCGTCCGTGCTCGTCTCCTCGCTCACCACGGCGTACGTCGCGGCGGCGCTGTCGGACCCGTACACCGACGTCGACGTCGCCCGACTCGTCGCCGTCTGCCCCACTGCGAAGGGGGGACCGGACCGGCTGACGTGGCTGCGCGAACTCGTCCGGGCGCCCGTCGTCGGGACAGCGCTGTTCAACCTCCTGACCTCGAAGCCCTCCATCCGGTACTTCAACGCCGACCACGGCTACTACGACATGGGCTCGGTGACCGAGGAGTGGATGGCGTACGAGTGGGAGACGGCCCACCAGCCGAACGCCCGCTTCGCACCGGCGTCGTTCATCTCCGGCTTCCTGAACTCCGAGGTGGACCTCGGCGAGGCGCTGGCCGGCCTCGACGTCCCCGTCACCTTCGTCTGGGGGCGGGAGGCCGACATCACGCCGCTCGCAGACGGACGGGACCTCGCCGAGGAGGTGGACGCGCGACTGGTCGTCGTCGACGACGCGAAACTCCTGCCACACGTCGAACATCCGGTGGCGTTCCTCGGGGCGCTCCGCGAGGCGCTGACCGTGTCGGTCGGCGAGGAGAGCACGGGCGCCCGTCCCGACGCCGTCGACCGCTGACGGACCGGGCTACCGTGGGTGGAAGGTCAACATCCGGTTACCGGTCATCGTGTTCCGACCGACGGCGAGACCGACGCGCATCCCCACCTCGACGTCGTCGGCGTCGGCGCGAACGATGCCGGTCAGTCGGACGGGACCGAAGTCGACGATAGCCGTCGTGTACGGCGTCTTCGCCGAGAACGACGGGGCGGCGACCTCTGTGGTGGTGTACGTCTCGACGGTGCCGGAGTCGGGTAGCGGCTCCTCCGAGAGGTCGACCGAGCCACAGTGGGGGCACGTCCGCCGTGGGGGGAGCGACCCGTGGCCGTTCGCGCACGAGAGGTAGTACGCCTCCCCCTCCTCGGCGGCGTCGAGGAGGTCGTCGTAGCCCGCGTCGCGGACTTTCGGCTTCACGCGTCCACCTCCAGGACGTGGACGACCGCACTCGCCACCGTGCCGCCGGCGTTGTGCGTCACGCCGACGCGGCCGTCGACGTACTCGCTGTTCGGGTGCGTCCCCGTCAGGAGCCGGTACATCTCGGCGACCTGCGAGGCGCCCGTCGCGCCGACAGGGTGACCCTTCGCCTTCAGGCCACCGGAGAGGTTCACCGGTAGCGAGCCGTGTTTCGTCGTCTCGCCCTCGCGGGCAGCCGTGACCGCTTCGCCGTGGTCGTAGAAGCCCAGCCCTTCGAGCGCGAGCACCTCGGCGACGGTGAAGCAGTCGTGGACCTCGACGGCCGCGACGTCCGCCGTGTCGATACCGGCGTCGGCGAACGCCTCCTCGGCCGCCCGTGCCGTCGCTGGCGTCCGGTTGAGGTGTTCGCGGTCCTGGAGCGCAATGTTGTCCCCGCCCTGGCCGGTCCCCGTGATGGCGACCGGAGCGTCCAGGTCGTGCTCCGCGGCGTACTCCTCCGAGACGAGAATCACGGCCGCGGCGCCGTCGGTGATGGGACAGGAGTCGTAGAGGCCGACGGGGTCGGAGATCATCGGCGCGTCGAGGTGGTCCTCGACCGAGATGGCGCTCCGGTACTGCGCGTACTCGTTCGGGAGCGCGTGGTCGTGGTTCTTCACGGCGACGTGGGCGAAGTCCTCGCGCTCGCCGCCGAACTCGTTCACGTAGGCGCGCTGCATCAGCGCGTAGGCACCGGGGAACGTCATGCCGGCACGGACCTCGTACAGTTCGTCGGCGGCGATGGCGAGGAACTCCGTCGTGTTCTCCGTCTCCTGGTTCGTCATTCGCTCCATCCCACCGGCGAGGACGACGTCGGCCCGCCCCGACCGAATCGCCGAGACGCCTGCTCGCACCGCGACGCCCGCGGAGGCGCAGGCGTCCTCGTATCTGGTCGCGGGGCAGTTCAGCCCCGCCGCCTCGGCCATGATAGGACCCTGATGCCCCTGTCGCTCCGAGAGTTCACCCATGAAGTTCCCGTACGTCACCTCGTCGATGTCGTCCCGTGGGACGCCCGCCTGTTCCCGGGCGCCGAGTGCAGCCTCGGCGAACAGGTCGCGTCCCGTCCGGTCGGGGTGACTCCCGAAGTGCGTGAGGGTTGCCCCCGCGATGCGAACAGTTGTCATGCACAAATATACATGGGGTTGTGAATAAAACCCTGTCGATGCCAGCTGACGACATCTAGAGGAGTTGCGAACCGTCACGAGTAGTTCAGTGGACTCGAGTGGCTGAACGCGTCACTTCGGAAGTCGAAGCCCCGTCGGCGCCGGACCGCAGGGACTCGGTGGGGCTCTCGCCCAGCGAGCCCCGCTCAGTGGTGTCTGCTCGAACGGATGACGCGCATGACACGACTGTCGAGGGGACGACGACCGAAACGGTTTCCGCACGGCCCCACGACGTGCGGGCATGACCACGTGGATCGGAGACACGTTCACCAGCGACGTCGGGTGGTCCCACCTCGAGAAACTGGTCGACGTCGGCGACCGGATGGCCGGGACGCAGGGAGAGAGCGAGGCGCTGGCGGCCACGCGGGACGCGCTCGCGTCGGTCGGGGCGCGCGACGCGCGGGTCGACACGTTCCCGATTCAGGGGTGGGTCCGCGGCGACAGCGACGTCGTCGTCGGCGACCGGACGCTCCGCACCATCGCGCTCCCGCGGAGTCCGAGTGGGAGCGTCACGGGGCCGCTCGTCGACCTGGACGACGGGCTTCCCGAGGCGTTCGACCGCGACCTCTCGGGAAGCGTCGTCCTCGTCTCCTCGACCGTCCCCGACCACGTCGACCGGTTCATCCACCGCCGCGAGAAGTACTACCGGGCCGTCGAGGCAGGGGCAGCAGGGTTCGTCTTCCGCAACCACGTCCCGGGGCAACTCCCACCGACGGGGAGTGTCGGGACCAGCGAGGCGCCCATCGGTGAGATTCCCGCGGTGGGCGTCTCGAAGGAGGTCGGTGCACAGTTGGCCCGACGGGACGTCGGCGAGGAGGTGACGCTCCGGGTCGCGTGTGAGACGCCCGACACCGAGAGCGGCACCGTCCACGCCGACGTGGGTCCCGACACCGACGAGGCGGTCTACCTCACGAGTCACGTCGACGCGCACGACATCGCCGAGGGCGCGCTGGACAACGGCGCCGGGACGGCGATGGTCGTCGAAGTCGCGCGAGTACTCGCGGAGAGAGCGGACGAACTCGACACGCGAGTCCACCTCGCCTGTTTCGGCAGCGAGGAGGTCGGACTCGTCGGCTCTGCACACCACGCGGCGGACGCGGACGACGTCCGCGCCGTCTGCAACCTCGACGGCGTCTGTGCGGGCCGCACGCTGAAGACGCACGTCGGCGACTTCGACGGCCTCGGCGACGCCTTCGAACGGGTCGCGGAGCGGTACGACCACCCGGTCACCGTCGTGCCCGAGCACCTCCCACACTCGGACCACTGGCCGTACGTCGCCCGCGGCCTCCCGGGGTGTATGGTCTCCGCGGAGACCGGTGAGCGCGGCCGTGGCTGGGGGCACACCGAGGCGGACACGCTGGACAAACTCGAGGTCCGGACGTTCCGCGAGCAGGCCGTGCTCCTCGCCGACGTGGTCGTCGAACTCGCAGACGCGGACGCCGACCTCGAACCGCTTCCCCGGGACCGAATCGCCACGGCGCTCGAGGAACAGGGCGAGGCGGCCGGGATGCGGCTGACCGGTGACTGGCCGTTCTGACCGTCGCGGTCGACCCGAGCCGCGGAAGAGAACAGAGACGAACCGAGACGACCCGAGACGAACCGAAACGGGACAGCGAGAGGCGACACGGGAACCGCGGGGACTTTTATCCGTGCGGGCGAAGCGGTGACCGTGATGCGTGTGACGCGGGAGGGACGCCGATGTCGGTGACGGTTGCCGTCCGCGCGCCGGGACCGGACGCGTCCGAGGGCGCCGTCCCCGGCGACACCCCCGACGTCACGCTGACCGACCACGAGGGGGTGGCTGACCTCGTCGTCGCAGTCGGTGACGAGGCGCTCCGCTCGCTCGTCGACGACCCCGCGCCGGTAGCGACGCTCCCCGTGGCGACCAGCGTCGGCCGGCACGGCGTCGCCCGCGAGCGCGTCCGAGAGACGCTCGCCGACCTCACCCCCGCAACAGTCGAGGCGCGGACCGTCGCACACCCGCTCCTGTCGGTCGACGTCGGTGGGGACGAGGTACAGGGGCTCCTGGACGTTGCGCTCGTGACGAGCGAACCCGCCCACATCTCCGAGTACACGGTCGCCGACGGGTCGAGTGTGCTGGGGTCGTTCCGCGCCGACGGCGTCGTCGTCGCCACCCCCGCCGGGAGCGCCGGCTACAGCCACGCTACCGGCGGTCCGCTCCTCGCGCCCGACACGGGGCTCGCAGTCGTTCCCGTCTCGCCGTACACGACGAAGCCGCGCACCTGGGTGGTCGACGCCCCGGTCACCCTCGGCGTCGAACGCGACGAGTCGCCCGTCTCACTCGTCGTCGACGGCCACGCGAGGCGGGCGGTGACCGTCGACGACCCGGTCCGACTGACCGTCGACCGGACGGTCGACCTGCTCCGGCCCCCGACACTCGCCGATGGCGCGCGGAGATTGGAAAAACTCTAATGAGTACCTGCCCGAACGTCGGGTATGCAGCCGCTTCAGTTCCTCGTCCCGCTCGACCCGTTGGTCGCGGCGGAGTCGGTGATCCCGTTCGTCGTGCTCGCGCTGGTGCTGGCGAACATGGTGACGCGCCTCCTCGCGCACCGAAAGCACGTCGAGCAGGCGAAGGACGCGGAGGACGACTCCGAGATATCGCGGTATCTGCCGCACTCGGTCACGACGGTCCTGCTCGTCCTCGCGTCGTTCGCGTTCCTCGTCGTCGCACCGCACGGTGGCATGGTCATGTCCGTCCTCATCCTCGGGGTGTTCCTCGCGGACTTCTTCGAGTTCGAGTCCCGCAAGGTCGAAGCCCGCAACGAGATGGAGATGGAACGGCCGAAGGCGGCCGTCACGGCCTCGATCGTCGCACTGCTGTACGCCGCGTTCCAGAGCCTCTTCTTCATCGTCGAGCCGGTCTGGACGGCCATCGTCTGACGCACTGCGCCCGTTCTCGGCGTGTTCTCCGGAGAGACCAGCCGCGACTGTGGTCGGGCGACGACGGCCGAGACGTCGGACGCCCGTGACTGGGCGGCGGTCACCCGGCGGCAGGTGCGGAGTCGGTCGGGAACCGACCGTGGACGTACCGGGAGAGGGCGCTGCCCGCGAGGCGGTGGTGTGGGACGGCGGGTCGGCACAGTCGCGACGGCCGCCCCCTCACGCACGGTGCACGGCGGGAGCGCCCACACCGTCGCGGACGTGTACCGGCCTCGGTGTGGTCGGTGCACGGACGCGAGTTCGACTCCCGCTTCCGGGCGTGGTCGGCGTCGCAGAACACGGGGTGTCCGAGGCGGAGAACCAGCGACGAGACGAAGAGAGCGAACGGCGGTGACGCCGGAACGGGTCCGAGAACGGGGGGACGACCGAACGAGGAGGAGACGGCGCGTCTCGGCGGCGCCGAGTCTACTGCGTGCGGCGGTTCTCGATGGCCGACCGGAGTTCCCGACCGGCGGGGATGAGGACCCAGAACGTCAGGGCACCGATGAGGGTGAACCAGAAGAAGACGTCCATCAGGATGATGCCGAGCGCGTTGAAGATGTCGTCTCCGGAGACGGTGATCGGCGCGACGAGCTGCTGGGTGCTCTCGAAGCCGGGGGTCCGGTACCAGCTCGCGAGGGTCAGCCAGGCGAGGCCACCGCCGGTGAAGATGCCGAGCCCTTTGATGAATTCGTCAGCCATTGTTTCCATCTTCGTCGGTGTCCTCTTGAGACTTTCCCATCCCTTCCGCGCGGAACCGGGTCGAGACGGTGTAGACCCCGGCGCCGAACGCGATGACGAGCAGTCCGAGGACGGCGAGGACGGTGCTCAACACACCCGTCGGGACCGCCAACCCCACCGCACGCAGCGCACCCGCGATAATCGTTCGGAGGAAACTCACCTGGAGCGTCGCGGCATCGAGGAGGAAGAAGCCGGCGACGACGGTGACGACGGCGATGAGCGTCGAGAACACCGTGACGGTCTTGTACAGCCGCATCGGTACCTCGACGTCGCGCCGGCCGCGTCGGCCTGCCGGCCGGGACGAGTCGGACTCGGCTCCCGTGGCTGCCGTCGTGGTCACGTCACTGGTCTGTGTGGAGTCTGTGTCTGTCGTCATCGTGAGAAGAACGGTGGACGGTTCGTGCGGTCGGTGGCAGGCGGGCGGTGGAGACGGTGAACGTGTGGACGGCTCGCGCCGTTACTTCGGCGGTCGGAGCCGGTAGTAACGGCGGTTGAGGTCGTACATGTACCCCTCGCGCATCGTCTTCAGCACCGCGTAGGTGACGATACCGGCGACGATGGGCAGGAGGAACGTCAGGTCGAACAGCAGGTCGACGTTCATCGGCATGAGGTTCTTCACCGACAGCAGGGAGATGGTGAAGGCGAAGACGATGCCGAGCACGCCGACGGCGGCCCAGAACGGCTGCTCGACGGGCCGTCGCGCACTCCCCTTGTTGAGGAAGGGGACGATAGCGACGAAGCCGACGACGACGAGGTTCGCAAGCACGCCGTAGGTGCGGTCGGCCATGATCTTCTGCCCGCCGAGGATGGCGAGTTCGGGGTTGAGGGGGTTCAGCTTGAGCAGGCCGAACGACCAGTACAGATACCAGTCGGGCAGGATGACCGCGGGGGTCGACGACGGATTGGCCGGCGGCCCGATGTGCGGCGGCATCGTCGCCGACAGGAACAGGATCATCCCGGTGAAGAACGACGCGATGGAGAGGTTGCGGATGACCTCGTGGGGCCACGTCGGGAAGCCGAGCACGTCCCGTTCGACGTACGTCGACTCCCCCCGGAGGTCCTGGTCCTCCCGGCGGGCCCGCTCGAAGTACTCGTACGTGAGCCGCGAGAGACCCGTCTTGCGAGCCTTGCGCTCGCTCCACGAGGGCGTCTCGTCGTCCGGTGGGACGGCGAGGCTGCCCGAGCCGTCGGTCATCGCTTCCTGTGCGTTCTCGTTCTCGGAGGGGGTGTCTTCGTTGCTCATGGTCTCAGTGTGGCTCCGCGATGCCCTGCACCCAGACGATGCCGATGTGGATGGCGATGAGCGTCGTCACGACGAAGGGTAACAGGAACACGTGCAAGATGTACATCCGCTGGAGCGTCGCCTGGCTCAGCGTGAAGCCACCGAACAGCAGCTGGGCGACCCACTCACCCGCGAGCGGGATGGACAGCGACATCTCGACGCCGATCTGGCCGGCCCAGAACGCCAGCTGGTCCCACGGCAGCAGGTAGCCGGTGTACCCGAACACCATCGTCAGGCTGATGAGGACGATGCCGAGGATCCAGTTGAGTTCGCGTGGCTCCTTGTACGCCCCGGTGAAGTAGACGCGGAGCATGTGGAGGAACACGGCCGCGACCATCACCTGTGCGGACCACCGGTGGATGGAGCGGAGCATGAACCCGAACTGCAGGTCACGCATGATGAACGCGATGCTGTTGTACGCCGTCGAGGGGTCACCGGTGGTAGCGGGGCTGTAGTAGAAGCCCAGCAGGGCACCCGAGATGGCCGCGACGACGTACGCCAGCGTCGAGAACAGTCCCAGCGTGTACAGCGGATACCAGTACCAGAACTTGTTGTCGAGGTTGTACTGTTCGGTGTGGCTCTTCGGCATCTGGAGGTTGACCCGGTAGTAGAGGGTCTCCATCAGCTCCAGATAGTCGACGATGCGAAGCCGCTTGTCGACGTAGATGAGCCCGAGCAGGAAGAACTGCTCGACCTTCGTGAGGTCCTCCTTGGACTTCAACCAGGCTTTGTGGTCGTACTCGTCTTTCTTTTCTAAGCTCATGTTATCGCTTGTAGTATGGGTAAATCGCGCGCTTTACCGTGTCCCAGGCGCCGTCGCCGAGCGTGGTGCCGTCGACGTCCTCCTCGCGGATGTAGAGGTCCTCCCACTTGCGCCGACGCTTCTTGACGATCATCACGTCCGGGAGGAACTCCTTGCGGTAGAGCGCGAGGATGAACGCCAGGTCGATGAAGATGACCGCGAGGACACCACCGAGGAACATGTTCCCGAGGTCGGTCAGGCCCCATCCGGAGACCAGTCCGTACGTGAACAGGAACACGAAGACGACCTCGATGACGGTGAGGAGGACGATACCGATGGCGGCGGAGGTCGACTCCCGCGCCGACTCGTAGCGGTGGATGTCACCGTAGGTGCTCCCCGACGAGGACATCACTCACCACCTCCCGTGTTGCCCGTGTTCGGCGACTCGCCGTACTTCAGGATGTAGAAGGTGTAGATGATGGTCACGATGATGCCGAGGATGGTCGCCGACCCGACCCAGTGGGCCTGGATGGCGACGCCGAGCTCCTCGAGCTCCTTCTCGCCACCGCCCCCCGTCGACACCGTCGCGACGTCGCCGCCGACGGCGACCGCACCGAGCATACCGAGCGCCTCGTGTGGGGAGCAGTAGTACTTCGTGATACCGGTCTCGTCCTCGGAGAAGGTGTGTTCGAACGTCGTCCCGGCCTCGGCGACGGGGGCACCGCTGTCGAGCGACGCCGGCCCCTCGCTGGAGACGACGTTGTGGCCGCCGCCCTCGCCGGTCCACTCCCACGTCACGGTCGTGCCGGGGTCGATCCAGATCCCTGCCGGTGCGAACGCGAGTGCGCCGCCGTTGCCGCTGGCACCGACCTCCACGGTCACCTCGCTGGAACCACGGAGGTCCTGGTAGCCACCGTCGACGCCGTCGAGATATCCACCCCAGTCGGGCTGGACGTTGCCACCACCACCGCCTTCTTCCTGCGCGGCGGCGGTGCCTGACGCGGCTGTCGCGGCGACGGACGCACCCCCGGCCGTCCGGAGAAAGTCCCGCCTGTTCATACAGGTCGGACTCAGGATGGAACGCGCTTAAACCCACCGACTCACCCGCCTCGTGTCGGTTTTTAGTCCGCCTCAGACGCCCTGTGCGCCGGCCTCTCCGGGCTCTTCGTTCCCCGTCTCGGCCGCGGCGTCACCCGCTGTTCCGGTCGCGTCGACGTCGCCCTCGGCGTCCCCTTCGGCGAGCGCCGAATCCTCGTCGAGCGGCGGGAGGAAGTCGGGGCGCTGGCCGTCCTCGAGGCCGACCGCCCGGAGGCGGTTGCGGTACTCCTCGGAACGGAACCGGTCCGACAGCCGGGCGTTGGCGACGACGAAGAAGAGGAAGAAGCCGATGAGCAGGAAGAACAGCGCGGCCACGGGCGCGACGATGGTGTTCAGGTCGGTCACGAGCCACGCGCCGAGGAGCGCCAGTCCGCCGAGCACTTGGACGAACGCGACCACCTGCAGCATCAGGTTTCCGAACTCGCCCGACCCCTCCGGGACCTCGTCCGGGGAGGGGAGGCCGACGTTCGCCGGGGGGTCGGCCACCTCGTAGTCGTCCATCGAACACAGCGCCACCGTCGGAGTGACGTCGCGGAGGACGGTCCCCTCGCCCTCGACGCTCCCGTCGGCGTAGACGATGGCGTACCCCTCGTCCGAGTAGGCCACGAGGCGTGGTTCGCCCTCGACGGTGTACCGCTCGACGATGGCGAACACCTCCCGCATGGCGACGCGGTTGTGTAGTTCCTTCTCCACCCTGTCGAGCAGTTCGGGGCCGACGATCCACGAGTCGGGGTCGAACGCCGCCTCCCACTCCTCGACGGTCATCTGCGCCATGTCCTTCGGGCCGAAGTTGTCGAAGTCGTACTTCTCCTCGACCTCCCGTCGGAGGGCCTCGAGGTCGGCGTCGGCGTCGGTGCCGTCGGTGCCGTCGGTGCCGTCGGTGTCCTCCTCGCTCCCGCTCGTCCGCCCGTCCTCACGCCCGGCCGCGACCCCGGGAGTGGCCGCGTCGTCGGTGTCGCCGTCCGGAGGCGGCCCGTCCGGGACTGTGGGGCCGGACGACTCCTCACCCACCTGCTCGTCCGAGGCGTCGGTCATCGTCGCAGATTAGGTCTCGGCCCCGTTAAGGGGTTCGCTCCGGACAGAGACGGGCCACGACTCCACGGACGGACGGCGTTTGACGACGCACAGCGCGAAGTACCTCAGCGTCGAAGAGACGGACACGATCTACCCCCGTGACGAGGTGGTCGAGTTCGAGTCGATGACCCCGGCGCAACGACGGGCGTTCGAGGCCGCCCTCGTCGACGAGGACAACAGGGTGGAGGTGACGGGAGCCCGCACCGAGGTGTGGACCGACCACCGTGCGGTCAGCTATCGAGGTGAGCTCTACGAGGTGTACGTCCTCTCGACCGACTGAGTCGTCTCGCCTCACACACCGCAGCCGCCGCCGGCGAGTCGGGCCCTTTACACCCCTCCCCTCCTTAGCGCGGTCAGCAATGGCAAGCGAGTCGACGTACGCCACCATCGCCGCCCTCCTCGTCACGTCGAGTCTCCCCTTCTACCTCTACGGGGCGAAGATCATGATCGACGCCGAGACGGTGACGTGGAACGTCCTCGTCCGCCACCTGAAGTTCATCGTCCCCGGACTGGTTCTCAACACCGTCCCGGTCGTGACGTGGATGATGCCCCGACTGCTCCAGCAGTTGAACGGCCTCTCCGCGTTGCACGCCATCCTCGGTCTACAGGCCTACGCGATGCTGGTCTTCGCGCTCACCGGCATCGTCCGCATCTTCCAGGCCAAACACAGGGCCGACCTCTACCGCGACCCCGACCCCGACGTCGACCTCGACGACCTCCACGAGAACATGAGCGCGTGGCGCGGCAGGCTCAGAGTCGGCGTCTTCGGCTACGTCCTGTTCTGGTTCGGCGCGTGGTTCCTCGGCCTCTACCGGTACTTCACGGGGTACGTCTTCGGCTCGGGGCTCTGACGACGTGGTCGCTCGTTCGCGCGGTCAGGAGGCCGCGCCGGCCGCGCGCCACCGCAGTGGGTCGTGACGGTCGGCGCGCGGGAGCGAACCGTCGTGAACGGGGCGGCTGGCACGCGGGGCCAGAGGGGGTGCCCGGGTAGACCGACGGGGACGACGCTGCGATACGCTGTGTGCCGGTGCGTGACCCTCCCGGTCGGCCCCGGCAGTCCCGCCGGCGATGTCACCTGCTTCGGACGCGGCGAGCACCCGGACTCACCACGCCTCGCCGCTCGCGAGGTCGACATCGTGGTCGAGTTTCGAGGAGGGACAGACGTCTTCGAGGACACACTCGTCACAGGAGGGGTTCCGGGCGTCACAGACCGCGCGGCCGTGACTGATGAACAGGTGGGTGAACTGCTGCCAGTCCGACTCGGGTACCACGTCCATGAGGTCCTGCTCGATGCGCTCGGGCGTGTCTTCCTCGGTGAGCCCGAGGCGGCGCGAGAGCCGCCGGACGTGGGTGTCGACGACGATTCCCTCGACGACGTCGTGGCCGTGCTGGAGGACGACGTTCGCCGTCTTGCGACCGACGCCCGAGAGGTCGGTCAGCGCGGACATGGTGTCGGGCACCTCGCTGCCGTGGTCGTCGACGAGTTTCTGGCCGGTGGACTTGAGGTAGCCCGCTTTGTTGTTGTGGAAGGTGATACCGTAGATGTCTTCGGCCAGTTCCGCCTCGTCGGCGTTCGCGTAGTCCTCCGCCGCCCGGTACTTGTCGAACAGCTCCTCGGTCACCTCGTTGACCCGTTCGTCCGTGCACTGCGCGGAGAGGACGACGGCGACGAGGAGTTCGAGCCGGTTGGAGAAGTTCAGCGAGATGGTCGTGTCGGGGTACTCCTCGTAGAGCCGGTCGAGGACCACCTGTGCCTGCGCCGCACGGGTGTCGCGTGGGGTGCCCATACCGCGGAGTGCGACGGCGAGGACATGAGTGGTGTGGTTCGGGTCCGGGCGACGAGAGACGGAGCGGTCACGGCGACGCGGGAGTAACGGTTTTCTCGCCGGCAGCCGATTCCCGCGTATGACCGAGACAGAGAGCGGGGCCGAGTCGGCAGGCGGACTCGACCACGAGGCCTGGCGCACGCTCGCCGGGACCGGGGTGGGCTACGGCGTCGTCCTCCTCGCCATGTTCGTCGTCCTCTTCGTCGTCCCCTTCCTCGTCTTCCTCGCCCTCTGACGCCGACGGCCGAAGACCGACCGTCGACGCCGGGGAGAGAGTTAAACACCCGCCGGGCCGAGTGGCCACGAGAACCATGTCACACGCGGACCTGAAACGTCGTCTCACGCGGGGCGACCCGGTCACCGGCTACTGGACGTCGCTCGCGGACCCAGCCGTCCCGGAACTCGTCTCGCAGAGCGGGTTCGACTTCGTCGTCGTCGACACCGAGCACACCCCGTCGGGGCTCGAGACGGTCGCGGTCAACCTCCGTTCCATAGACGACGAGAGCGCCGGCGTCGTCCGGGTCCCGTGGAACGACCCGGTGCGAATCAAACGCGTCCTCGACCTCGACCCCGCCGGCGTGATGGTGCCGATGGTCTCGACGGCTGCGGAGGCGGTCGACTTCGTCGCCGCGACCCGATACCCGCCCGAGGGGATACGCGGTATCGCCGCCGGGCGCTCGAACGACTACGGCCGGAACGTCGCCGAGCGAGTCGAGCGCGACGACGCCGACCTCGTCCGAATCGCGCAGATAGAGACCGAGGCGGGCGTCGAGAACGTCACCGACATCGCCGCCGTCGAGGGAGTCGACGCGCTCTTCGTGGGTCCCGCCGACCTCTCGGCGGCGGTCGGATCGTTCGGGGACTACGGCGACGCGTTCGAGGACGCCGTCACCCGCGTCCTCGACGCCGGCCAGCGGGAGAGAACCCCCGTCGGGACGCTCGCGACGAGCGCCGACGAGGTCGAACGGTGGGTCGAGTGGGGATTCGACTTCGTCGTCTGCGGCGTCGACATCCTCGACTTGGTCCACGGCGCGGACGCGGCGCTGGCGGCACACGAGACGGCCCGCGGAGGCGAGTGACCACTACTCGAACTCGACGGACGCGCTCGGCGCTCTGTGGCGGCCGCGAGTGCGTGTCCCGGTGCTCGTGCACAGCGGTGTCGCGTCCAGTACCTCCCCGTAGATAGGTGAGCGAGCGACTCACAGACTCCGACTGCGACGGGCGAAAAGGGTGAAGCCCTACGCGAACGCGCGGGAGACGTCGCCGTCCTCTTCGGACTCGGCCTGGACCTTCTCCCAGGCGCCGATGAGGTCCTCCATGTAGATCTCCGTGCGGTCGTCACGGATGGCGAACATGCCGGCCTCGGTACAGACGGCCTTGATGTCGGCACCGGAGGCGTTCTCCGCGAGTTCGGCGAGTTTGGCGAAGTCGACGTCGTCGGAGACGTTCATGTTGCGGGTGTGGATCTTGAAGATGAGTTCCCGTCCCTCGACGTCGGGCTTCGGCACCTCGATGAGGCGGTCGAACCGCCCCGGACGCAGGATGGCGGAGTCGAGCATATCGAAGCGGTTGGTCGCGGCGATGATGCGAATCTCGCCGCGCTCGTCGAAGCCGTCCATCTCCGAGAGGAGTTGCATCATCGTCCGCTGGACCTCGGCGTCGCCGGAGGTCTTCGAGTCGGTCCGCTTCGAGGCGATGGCGTCGATTTCGTCGATGAAGAGGACGGCAGGCTCGTTCTCGCGGGCGACCTCGAAGAGGTCACGCACCAGTTTGGCCCCCTCGCCGATGAACTTGTGGACGAGTTCGGAGCCGGCCATCTTGATGAACGTCGCGTCCGTCTGGTTGGCGACGGCCTTCGCGAGCATCGTCTTCCCCGTCCCCGGCGGGCCGTA
Organism: Salinigranum sp.; assembly: GCF_041641895.1. NCBI lineage: Archaea > Methanobacteriati > Methanobacteriota > Halobacteria > Halobacteriales > Haloferacaceae > Salinigranum > Salinigranum sp. Next base: position 16,959 of record NZ_JBEPXO010000081.1, read on the forward strand.
GAGCAGGACGCCCGAGGGCGGGTCGATGCCGACCTCGCGGAACATGTCCGGACGTTCGAGCGGCATCTCGACCGTCTCGCGGACCTCCTGCAACTGGTCGTCGAGACCGCCGATGTCCTCGTAGGTGACGTCCGGGCTGTGTTCGACCTGCATCACGCGGGCGCGGACGTCAGTCTCGTTGTCGAGGCGCTTGACGATAGACAGGGAGTTGTTGACGGCCACGCGGGCGTCTGGTTCGAGTTCCTCCCGCATCTCCTCGGTGACTTCGGTCAGCGCCTCCTGGTTGTTCCCGTGCTGTTTGATCACGACACCGTCGTCGTTGATCTCCTGAACGGTGGCGACGAACAGCGGGGACTGCTTCAGCTTCTTGTTCTCGTGCGTGAGTCGCTCGAGCTTCTGCTGGTACTTGTTGTTCTCCGCGTTCGCGTCGAGGAGCTTGTCCCGCATCTCCTCGTTCTGCCGTTCGAGTACTTCGAGGCGTTCTTCGAGCGCCTCGATCATCTCCTGTTGCG
>NZ_JBEPXO010000082.1:0-16731 GCF_041641895.1 Salinigranum sp.
GACACGACGACTGCGGCCTGGTCCGCCTGGTAACGGCGTCGAAGGGCGTCGACGCGGCTGTCGTTCGTCTGTTTCTCACCCAGTCGACGGGACGTCGGTCACACTCGCAGATTCGCGCGTACAGTCCTTTCAGTCGCCAGCATCGGGCGAATCGACTGACAGTAGGTCGTCTCCCCAAGCGTTTTACCACTGCATCATACAACCTAGTAATCGCACATGAGCTCGAACGACCGGACGTTCAGCGACGTCGGCGAAGCACAGGTCACCCGCGCCATCGGGCAAGAGTGGACGGAGGAGTTCATGGACTTCTCCGACAGCGACGTCATCGTCGTCGGCGGGGGGCCGTCGGGACTGATGGCGGCGAAGGAACTGTCCGAACGGGGCGTGAAGACGATGGTCGTCGAGAAGAACAACTACCTCGGCGGGGGGTTCTGGCTCGGCGGCTTCCTGATGAACAAGGTCACCGTCCGCGACCCGGCGCAGTCGGTCCTCGACGGCCTCGACGTCGACTACAAGCGCGCTCGGGACACGGAGGGGTTGTACGTCGCCAACGGGCCGGAGGCGTGCTCCGGACTCATCAAGGCCGCCTGCGACGCCGGCGCGAAGATGCAGAACATGACGGAGTTCACCGACATCGTCGTCCGCGAGGACCACCGCGTCGGCGGCATCGTGATGAACTGGACGCCGGTGCACGCGCTCCCGCGCGAGATCACCTGCGTCGACCCCATCGCCGTCGAGGGCAGTCTGGTAATCGACGCGACGGGCCACGACGCGGTGGCCGTCTCGAAACTGCAGGAACGCGGCGTCCTCGACGCGCCCGGCCTCTCACACGCCGCCGAGCACAACACCGGGATGGACCAGACCGAGGAGGGGCAGTACGGCGCACCCGGCCACGACTCCCCCGGCCACGACTCGATGTGGGTGGGCGAGAGCGAGGACGCCGTCGTCGAACACACCGGCCTGGTCCACGAGGGCCTCGTCGCCACCGGCATGGCCGTGGCGACGACGTACGGCCTGCCGCGGATGGGGCCGACGTTCGGCGCGATGCTCCTCTCGGGCAAGCGCGCCGCACAGGTCGCCATCGACGAACTCGACGTCGACGCGCGCGACGTGGAGATGACGACGCGGACGCCCGCGGACGACTGACGCGGTGCGGGGAGGAGTCGAAGAGGGATGGTCGACACCGTCGTACTCTATCGCGCCCCCACGACCGTCGCGGACGCGACGGAGCTAGCGACGTGGCTCCGCGGCCGGGTCGACGCGGCGGTCGGCGTCCGCGGCCGGTTCCTCGACCGTCACGCCGACGCGGACCTCGCCGAGGCGTTCGCCACCGCCCGCGTGCACTCCCCTTACGAACGAGACACCGGGACGACGATGCTCGGCGCCGTCCGGTACGAGGATCGGGCGCTCGACGACCCCGACCGGGCTGGCGGCGTCCTGTACGACGGCGTCGCGGTCCAGGACGCACTCAACGCCCGCCTCCCGCGCGGGGAGTCGTCGCTGTCGACGCTCCACGTCGTCCTCACGGACCGGATGCTGGCGACGTGGGGCGACCACGACGGCCGCTGGCACAAGCGCGTCAGCGTGCTCGGTCAGCCCGCGCTCGTGTCGGTGCCGGGGCTGTACGAGGCGCCGGCGAAGCCCGAGGCGTACTACCGGGCGAAGCAGGAACGCGCGCTGGTGACGGGTGACGCGCCGCCGCGCGAGGTACTGGAGTCGGCCGTCGACGGCGAGTTCCTCGTCGCCGACGACCCCCGAACGACGGAGGCGCTGAAGGGGTACGTCCTCCAGGCCGTCGACTACGTCGAGACGGGCGAGCCGTTCTGCGACGTCGAGTCGTGTCGCCTCGCGAACCCACACAGACAGCCGGGCGTGGTCGGCGCGCAGCTGCGTCCCCCCGAGTTCTGTGACCGGCACGCGGAGCAGTACGGGTGAGCGCCTCACGACAACTTGTAACACGACCGGGCACCAAACAGTCGGTATGGTGCGTGACGGTGAGACCCCGGCGGCGGCCCGGCACGGACTGGTCGACCGTCTCGTCGAGCGTGGCTACGTCGAGCGCGAGTCGACCGAGCGTGCGCTCCGGGCGGTGCCGCGTCACGAGTTCGTCCCCGAAGGCAGTCGGCGCGAGGCGTACGCGGACCGCCCACTCTCCATCGGGAACGGCCAGACCATCAGCGCGCCGCACATGGTCGCCGTGATGACGGACCTCCTCGACCTCGCCCCGGGGGACCGGGTCCTCGAAATCGGCACCGGCTGTGGCTACCACGCAGCCGTGACGAGCGAGGTGGTCGGCCCGGAGAACGTCTACAGCGTCGAGTACGACGCCGAACTCGCCGCCGAGGCGCGAGCGCGACTCGACCGACTCGGCTACGACGTCCACGTCAGAGAGGGAGACGGCCGCCACGGGTGGCCCGAGCACGCCCCGTACGACCGCGCGTACCTCACCTGCGCGCCGCGAACCGTCCCCGGGATGATCGTCGACCAGGTCCGCGTCGGCGGGCGGGTGGTCTCGCCCGAAGGGACGGGACGCCAGACGCTCGTGGTACTCACACCCAGGGAGGAGGAGGGGGTCGAACGAACGACCCACGGCGGCGTCCGGTTCGTGTCGATGCAGGGCGACGCTGACGGGTAGCGACCGCTCCGGGGTCCCGAACGGGGAGTTTTCACCCGCTGGCACGGAGTCCGCGTATGCCCACCCGAGACGGCTCTGGACCCGACCACGAGGAACTGCTACTGCTGTGGGTCGCGCGTCGAACCGGCGTCCTCGACGCACTGACGACCGACGCCGGCACCGTCGACGAGGTGACCGAGGCGACGGACCTCAACCGCGAGACCACCGGCCGTGTCGTCCGGCTCCTCGCCGAGTACGGCTACCTCCACCCGATGGGCGACGAGTACGAGGTGACCAACCGGGCGCTGGGCTTCCTCGCGACGCGCGACGTCCGCTCCGTCGGGGCGACGCCGTACGCCCTCGACGAGATGGACGCGCTGGCCCGAATCGGCGACGACGCCGCCATGGAGGGGGACGAATCCGCGGACGACCGGCGGCTTCGCCACCGTCTCGGTGCGCACGCCGCGAGGGACGTGGCGACGGTTCGGGCGGGCGTGACCGCGGCGGTCCACGCGGCGCCCGACGCGGAGCGAGTCGTCGACGTGCGCGGCGCGTCGGGGGTGTACGCCACCGAGTTCGCGCGACGCGGCTACGCGGCGACGCTCGTCGAGGCCGGAACGGTGCTCGACGTCGTCGGACCGATGCTCGGGGAACGTGGCGTCGAGGCCGTCGCAGCCAACTCGGTCACGAACGTACCGGTAGCCGACGCCGACCTCGCGCTCCTGGCGGGCGTCCTCCAGCGCCATCCACCGGAGACGAATCGGGCGCTGCTCGACGCGGTGTACGACGTGCTCGGGGAGGGAGGCGTGGTCGTCGTGCTCGAACCGCTCAGGGGTGTCTCACCCGCAGCGCACCGAGTCGCCGTCGAGCGGCTCGCACAGGGCCGAGGGGACGCGTACACCGGAGAGGCGGTCACGACGTGGCTCGCGGCGGCTGGGTTCGTCGACGGCGACGTCCGCGACGTCCCCGGGACCGACTATCGAGCGGTCGTCGCCCGTTGCGAGCGTGGCGTTGATTAGGGTCGGGGGCCGAGACGGAAATATGGATATCGCGGTGGTTCGGGACGACATGGTCGACGGCATCGAGCAGCGCGCGTCGCTCGACGAGACCGTCTCTCAGGCCATGCGGACCGTCCCGCGCCACGAGTTCGTCGAGGACCGCCCGTACGACAACCGCCCCTCGGAGTTCGAGGGGACGCGCGTCCTCGCGCCGGGGCTCGCCGCGCGACTGGTCTCGGCGCTCTCTGTCGATTCCGAACACGCGGTCCTCGTCGTGGGCGTCGGCGTCGGCTACACGGCTGCCGTGCTGGCCGAACTCGTCGGTGACCGTCAGGTCCACGCCGTCGACATCGCCAGACCGCTCGTCTACGAGGCGCGCCGCAACCTCGACCGGGCGGGGTACGGCGGCGTCCTCGTCGACTGCCGCGACGGGGCCGACGGCCTCCCCGAGTACGCTCCCTACGACCGGATTCTCGTCGAGGCCGGTGCGGTCAGCCCGCCGAGACGGCTCCTCCGACAGCTCGCCACGGACGGGCGCCTGGTGATGCCGCTCGGCGGCGGCGGGCGAGAGCAGACGCTCGTCGCCGTCGCGGACGACGGGGACGAGGGCGAGGTGGTCGCGGAGTTCGGGGGCGTGCGGTTCCGGCCGCTCCTGGTCGACGGCGAACAGCACGGCGCTCGCCGCAACCGGACCGACCGCGAGGACGCCGAGTTCGCCAGACAGGGCTACTTCGCCCCCACCGGCTGGGAGCAGGAGTGGATCGACTGGGACGAACACCTCTGACGTCTCGGTCCGTGAGCACGCCCTACTCTCCCCGAACGACGAGAATCTCGGTGTTGCCGCGGCGGTCGACGTACCGACTCCCCGCCGGGGGTTTGATGTCGACAACGACGGTCCCGTCCTGCTGGTGAGCGAGGAGCGACGGTGCGATGGAGACGCTCGCGACGCCCCCGTCGCCCGTCTCCGCGGTGACGACCCCGTCGGCCAGGGAGGCGCTACCGCTCTTGACGACGACCGTCGCACCGGGAACCGGGTCGCCGTCGGAGTCGACCACGACGAGGTCGAGTTCGTGTGAGCCGGGGGTGACGACGTCCTCTTCGGGCCGGACGTCCAGTTCCGCGACGGCGAGCCCCTCGGCCCCGGAGAGCATGTTCAGCATCAGACTGAGGCTCGCGACGCCGACGACGAGTGCGACGACCAGTCTGACGGGGAGGCCCTCGATGGCGCGTTCGTCCCGGCAGAAGGGCGAGCGCGCGAGGGCGGCCGAGAGTGAGGGAGTGAACGGCGAGTCGGGGTCGCTCCGGTCGTGCGGTGACATACCGCCCGGTGGCCCCGGCACCGTATTTGAACCCTCGGACCAGTGTTTACGTAGGGGGACGGGGCCAGTTCGGGACCATGCACGTGCTCGGACGGATGGGAGCGTCGGACGGACCGGTCGGGTCGCTCGGTCGGTATCGCGCCCGTGACGGGAGCGAGGGGGCGGCGGTCGGCGTCGACCTCGACCGACCGCACGCGGCGCTCGTGGTCGGCAAGCGAGGCTCCGGCAAGTCGTACACGCTGGGCGTCCTCGCCGAGGAGTGTGCGCGGGCGTCGGCCGTCGCTCCGGTAGTCGTCGACCCGCTCGGTCCCCTGGGTGGACTCGGTGCGTGGGGTCGTGTCGTCGCGGGGCCGACGGTCCGGGCGTCGGCCGTTCCGCCGCGGTCGTGGCCCGAACTCGTCGGGCTCGACCCGGTGAGTCCACCGGGTGCGCTCGTCTGGCAGGCCGCGGCCGCCGCGGACACACTCGACGGGATGTGTACGCACCTCGAAGCGGCGACGGCCGAAGCGGGAGCGAGACGGGCGGCGACGAACCACCTCGAACTGGCACGGTCGTGGGAGGTGTTCTCGCCGACGGGGCTGGACGCCGACGCGCTCGTCGCGGCCCCTGTGACGGTCCTCGACTGTGCGGAGCAGTCGCCGGGCGCGCGCGACGCGGTGACGTACGCCGTCGCGCGGGCACTGTACGACGCGCGTCTCGACGGGAGGCTCGACTGCCTCCCGTGGCTGTTCGTCGACGAGGCCCACGTCGCATTCGACGGTGTGGCCGGTGCGGCACTGGAGACGCTTCTCACCCGCGGTCGAGCACCCGGTGTCAGCCTCGTCTGTGCGACCCAGCGCCCCGGTGCGCTCCCACCCGTGGCAGCCTCGCAGGCCGACCTCGTCGTCGCTCACCGGCTCACGTCGGAGGCGGACGTGGTGGCACTCCGAGCGTGCGAAGCGACGTACGTCGACGGCACGCTTCGAGAACGACTCCCGACCGAGCGGGGTGAGGCGCTCGTCGTCGACGACCGCACGGAGTCGGTCCACGTCGTCCGTGTACGCGAGCGCGAGACGGCACACGGAGGGGCGAGTCCGCGAGCGAGTGCGATGGCCGCGGCGACCGGTCGAGCCGAACCGAAAGCGAGGAGTGAGGGCGACGGGTTCGGACAGGCATGAGACGAACCGACCCGCTGTACGTGAGCCTCGGCGGGTTCGTCGGTGCCGTCCTCCGCTGGTCGGTCGGAGTGGTCGTGCCGGGCGAACTGGGGACGCTCGTCGTGAACGTCCTCGGGAGCTTCGCGCTCGGCGTGCTGGTCACGGCCGTCACCAGCCACCGACTCAGAGTGCTCGTGGGGACGGGACTGCTCTCCTCGTTCACCACCTACAGCACGTTCGCCGTCGAGACGGCCACCGTCGCCCCGTCGCTGGGCCTCGCAAACGTCGGCGCGAACTACGCGTTCGGTATCGCCGCGGCTACCCTCGGCGTCGCCTGGGGGCGACGGCGGTGACGCCGGACCCGTCGCTCGCGACCGCACTCCTGGTCGGTGTGGGTGGGACGCTCGGGGCACTGACGCGGTTCGGCGTCGACACCCTGCTCGGTGGTCCCCGGGGGGTGTTCGCGGTGAACGTCCTCGGGAGCGTCGCGCTCGGCGCACTCGTCGCCGCACCCGTCGACGGCGCGCTCCTGCTCGTCTTCGGGACCGGTTTCTGCGGCGCGTTCACGACGTTCTCCTCGTTCGCCGTCGGCGTCGTCGAGTACGCACAGGCGGGCGACCAGCGCGTCGCGGCCCGTTACGCGCTCGGGACGCTCGTCGCCGCGCTCGGGGGCGTGGCGCTGGGCGGCGGTGTGACCCGGGCGCTCCTCTAGTCCGACCCGCCCCGGTCCGACCGCCACACGAGTCCCGTCACCTCCCCTCGGAGGACCACCGTCTGTTCGGCGTCCGCACGCCGACTCGCAGTCCGGCGGCACTCGACGCTCGCCGTCAGGTCGTACCGGTCGGGACGGGCGTCCACGCGTTCCGTCGTCCACTCACAGCGGACGGTGTCGCCGGCGTAGACGGGGGCGAGGAAGTCGAACGTCATCGTCCGGGCGAGGACCGCGAGGTCACCGCCGACTTCCGTCGAGAGCGTCGCCGTCAGGAGGCCGTGCACCATCGGGGGGTCGCGCTCGGTGTGGATGGCCTGCGTGTCGCGCGAGACGGCGGCGAACTCCTCGACGTCGTCGGCGGTGAACGTGCGTTCGACGACGTGGACGTCGCCTTCCTGGGGCGGAGGCATCGGACGGGGCGGGGTTCGAGGCAGGGGGAGAAAGGTTGTGGGGGTCGGCAGCGATGGTAGCGCGCGAGGGCGAGCGACCGGACAGCGACGGAAAGACGCCCGGAGCGGGATTTGAACCACGGTCGTTCCGCTCACTTCGTTCGCTCCACTCCCTGGTTCAAATCCCTTCGTCGCGTCTGTGCGACTCACGGGTGGCGAGCGACACGCACAGCGGCCACTCGTCGAGTAGTTCGTCGCAAAAGGACGCCCGGAGCGGGATTTGAACCCGCGTCACGACCGTGACAGGGTCGTATGATGGGCCACTACACCATCCGGGCTTGCCAGTCCGCGAAAGTCGAGACGAGAGCGCCCGGAGCGGGATTTGAACCCGCGTCACGACCGTGACAGGGTCGTATGATGGGCCACTACACCATCCGGGCACTACGCACTCATCAGTATCCGGGTTTCGTAAATAAGGCTTCCCATCTCACCACGGCGTGTGAGACGATACCGTCGGACCCTCCGTAAGGCATTTATCTCCAGTTTGCGTGTGTGTAGCTACCAGCCCGCTCGTGGTCGGAGAGCGGTGCTACCCGCAGCGGTTGACAAGGGTTAAATGGCTGGCCCCTGAATCCAACTGTAGTATCTCGTGAGAGCTTCTTCCCATCCACCCCGACATCCATGGTCAACGTAAGCGAACACACCCTAGTTCCGGAGCACACTATCCTCGACGAACCCGAAATCGAGGAGATGATGGCTGAGTACGACGTCGAGCGGGTGAACCTGCCGAAGATCCGCACGTCCGACCCGGCGCTGCCCGACGAGGCCGAGGCCGGCGACGTCGTCAAGATCGTCCGCGACTCGCGAACGACAGACACGGCGGTCGTCTACCGATTGGTGATCGAATGAATCGACAGTCACGACGCACGATCTCCCGAGAGTACTTCTCGCAGGAACGGCTCGCAGAACACCACTTCCGCTCGTTCAACAACTTCCTCCAGCGTGGGATGCAGGAGGTCGTCGACGAGAAGGAGACCATCGAGACCGACATCGGCGACAAGGAGGGCGAGGAGCCGGTGTGGGTCGAACTCGGTGACATCCGCGTCGAGACACCCAGAGTGAGAGAGGCCGACGGGAGCGAGGAGCTGCTGTTCCCACAGGAGGCCCGCCTCCGCAACATCACCTACGCCGCGCCGGTGTTCATGGAGATGTCCATCGTCCGCGGCGGCGAGGAGGAAGAGGAGGTCGTCCTCGACTCCACCGAGACGAAGGTGGGCCGGATGCCCATCATGGTCGGCTCGCGCAAGTGCAACATCTCCGAACTCTCGGACGCGGACCTCGTCGAAATCGGCGAGGACCCCGTCGACCCCGGCGGCTACTTCATCGTCAACGGCTCCGAGCGCGTCCTCATGACCAGCGAGGACCTCGCGCCGAACAAGATTCTCGCCGAGTACGACACCAAGTACGGCGACGAGATCCAGGTCGCGAAGACGTTCTCCCAGCGCCGGGGCTACCGGGCACTCGTCCTCTGTGAGCGGAACCGCGAGGGCCTGCTCGAGGTGTCGTTCCCCTCGGTCTCGGGCTCCGTGAACTTCGTCACGCTCGTCCGTGCCCTCGGCCTGGAGTCGGACGAGGAGATCGTCCACCGCGTCTCGGACGACCCCGAAATCGTGAAGTTCATGCTGGAGAACCTGGAGGAGGCGCCGGTCCAGACCGAAGAGCAGGCCATCGAGGCGCTCGGCAAGCGCGTCGCTGGCGGCCAGGGGAAGAACTACCAGCTGAAACGCGCCAACTACGTCATCGACCGCTACCTGCTCCCCCACCTCCACGAGGAGGGCGTCGAGGAGGAGGAGGTACGCATCAACAAGTCGTACTACCTCTGCCGGATGGCCGAGGCGTGTTTCGAACTCGCGCTCGGCCGGCGCGAGTCCGACGACAAGGACCACTACGCGAACAAGCGGCTCAAGGTGTCGGGCGACCTGATGCGTGACCTGTTCCGGACGGCGCTGAACAAGCTCGCACGCGACGTGAAGTACCAGCTCGAACGGGCGAACATGCGCAACCGGAACCTCACGGTCAACACCGTCGTCCGGTCGGACGTGCTGACCGAGCGCCTCGAGCACCCCATCGCCACCGGGAACTGGGTCGGGGGACGCTCCGGTGTCTCACAACTCGTCGATCGGACGGACTACATGGGCGTCCTGTCGCACCTCCGGAGACTGCGCTCGCCGCTGTCACGCTCACAGCCGCACTTCGAGGCGCGGGACCTCCACGCGACCCAGTGGGGTCGCATCTGTCCCTCCGAGACCCCGGAGGGACCGAACTGTGGCCTGGTGAAGAACTTCGCACAGGCGATGGAGCTGTCACAGAACGTCGAGGACGAGCGGGCGCTCAAGCGAGAGCTGGCGCACATGGGCGTACAGGGCATGCCCGGACTCGAGGGCGTCGAGACGACACCTGCGGACGACTAATCTAAGACTAAGACTGATGGCGCAAGCACGAGAAGCGAAAGTATACGTCAACGGGAGCCTGGTCGGGACCCACGAGGACCCCCACGAGCTCGCAGAACAGATCCGTGAAGCACGACGACGGGGAGACGTCTCCCAGATGGTCAACGTCTCGGTGAAGGACCGGACCCGCGAGGTCATCATCAACGCCGACGCGGGCCGCGCACGCCGGCCGCTCATCGTCGTCGAACAGGGCGAACCGCTCCTCGACGACGAGCACATCGAGGCGGTCGAGAACGGCGACATCTCGTTCGACGACCTGGTCGACCGCGGCCTCATCGAGTTCATCGACGCCGAGGAGGAGGAGGACATCCTGGTCGCCGTCGACGAGGAGGACATCGAGTACTACCCCGACGACCCCGAGAAGCAGAACACGACCCACCTCGAAATCGACCCGCAGCTCATCTTCGGCATCGGCGCCGGGATGATTCCGTACCCTGAGCACAACGCCTCGCCGCGCATCACGATGGGCGCGGGGATGATGAAGCAGTCGCTCGGGCTACCGGCGGCGAACTACCGCATCCGGCCCGACACGCGCCAGCACCTCCTGCACTACCCCCAGCTGGCGATGGTCAAGACTCAGACCACCGAACAGATCGGCTTCGACGAGCGCCCCGCGGCGCAGAACTTCTGCGTGGCAGTCATGAGCTACGAGGGGTTCAACATCGAGGACGCGCTCGTCATGAACAAGGGGTCGGTCGAACGCGGCCTCGCCCGCTCGCACTTCTTCCGCACCTACGAGGGCGAGGAGCGCCGCTACCCTGGCGGGCAGGAGGACCGCTTCGAGATTCCCTCTCAGGACGTCCGCGGCGCGCGCGGCGAGGACGCCTACACCCACCTTGACGAGGACGGCCTCGTCAACCCCGAGACGGTCGTCGACGAGAACTCCGTCTTGCTCGGGAAGACCTCACCCCCGCGCTTCCTCGAGGAACCGGACGACATGGGCGGCCTGAGCCCGCAGAAGCGGCGCGAGACGTCGGTGACGATGCGCTCTGGCGAGTCCGGCGTCGTCGACACCGTGACGCTGATGGAAGGTGAGGACGGCTCGAAGCTCGCAAAGGTGAGCGTCCGGGACCAGCGCATCCCGGAACTCGGCGACAAGTTCGCGTCCCGTCACGGTCAGAAAGGGGTCGTCGGTCACCTCGCCCCGCAGGAGGACATGCCGTTCACCGAGGACGGGGTCGTCCCTGACCTCGTCCTGAACCCCCACGCGCTCCCGTCGCGGATGACGGTCGGGCACGTGCTGGAGATGCTCGGCGGCAAGGTCGGTGCGCTCGAGGGACGCCGCGTCGACGGGACCGCGTTCCAGGGCGAGAACGAGGACGAACTCCGCAGCGCGCTGGAGGAGCACGGCTTCAAGTCGTCGGGCAAAGAGGTGATGTACTCAGGCGTCACCGGCGAGAAGATCGAGGCCGAAATCTTCGTCGGCACCATCTTCTACCACAAGCTGTACCACATGGTGTCGAACAAGCTCCACGCGCGCTCGCGCGGCCCGGTGCAGGTCCTGACGCGACAGCCGACGGAGGGCCGCGCCCGCGAGGGTGGGCTCCGCGTCGGCGAGATGGAGCGCGAGGTACTCATCGGTCACGGGGCGGCGATGGCGCTCAAGGAACGCCTGCTCGACTCCTCCGACAGGGAAGACGTCTACATCTCCGCCGACACCGGGATGGTCGCCGTCGAGGACGTCGACCAGCGCCGCATCTACGACCCCATCACGGGCGACGAGGACAACATCCACGAGATCGAGGTGAGCTACGCGTTCAAACTCCTCCTCGACGAGATGGTCGCGCTCGGCATCCGGCCGCGACTCGAACTCGAAGACGCAGTCTGACCCTCCACCCACACACCCACACCACACATGTCAATGCAGACACCCAAGGAACTCGGCGGCATCCACTTCGGGCTGATGGACCCCGAGACGTACCGCGACATGTCCGCCACGAAGGTCATCACGGCGGACACCTACGACGACGACGGCTACCCCATCGACATGGGGCTGATGGACCCCCGACTGGGCGTCATCGACCCCGGCCTGCAGTGTCGGACCTGCGGGCAGCACTCGGGGTCGTGCAACGGCCACTTCGGGCACATCGAGCTCGCCGCTCCCGTCATCCACGTCGGGTTCACGAAGCTCATCCGTCGCCTGCTCCGGTCGACCTGCCGCGAGTGCGGCCGACTGGCGCTCGTCGAAGAAGAGCGCGAGGAGTACCGCCAGCAGCTCGAACGAGCGAGAGAGCTCGGCGAGGACCCGAACGACGCGCTGAAGGCCGCGGTTCGGCAGGCGCGGAAGGCGAAGCGCTGTCCGCACCCCGACTGCAGCGCCCCACAGCACGACATCAAACACGAGAAACCGACGACGTACTACGAGGTCCAGGACGTGCTCGCGTCGGACTACTCCGAGCGCATCGCCCAGGCGATGCAGCCGGACCCCGACGACGAGGACGACAGGGGCGTCGCCCCCCAGGAACTCGCCGACGAGACGGGCATCCCGCTCGACCGGGTCAACGAGATTCTCTCGGGGACGTTCCGCCCGAAGTCCGAGGACCGAAAGAAGATCGAGAAGGCGCTGAGCGTCGACCTCACCGAGGAGGACATGAACAAGCTGATGCCCTCGGACATCCGCGACTGGTTCGAGGACATCCCGAACGAGGACATCGCGGTACTCGGCATCGACGCGGACCGTGCGCGCCCCGAGTGGATGATCCTGACCGTCCTGCCGGTCCCGCCGGTCACCGCCCGTCCCTCCATCACGCTGGACAACGGCCAGCGGAGCGAGGACGACCTCACGCACAAGCTGGTCGACATCATCCGCATCAACCAGCGGTTCATGGAGAATCGCGAGGCGGGTGCCCCGCAACTGATCATCGAGGACCTCTGGGAACTGCTGCAGTACCACGTCACCACGTTCATCGACAACGAGATTTCGGGCACCCCACCGGCACGACACCGTTCCGGCCGACCACTGAAGACGCTCAGTCAGCGGCTGAAGGGCAAGGAGGGACGCTTCCGTGGCTCCCTCTCGGGGAAGCGCGTGAACTTCTCCGCCCGGACCGTCATCTCGCCCGATCCGACCCTCTCGCTGAACGAAGTAGGCGTCCCCGCACGGGTCGCACGGGAGATGACCCAGACGATGAACGTCACCGAGCGAAACATCGAGAACGCCCGGCAGTTCGTCCGTAACGGCCCCGAGGGGCACCCCGGCGCCAACTACGTCCGCCGGCCGGACGGTCGCCGGCTGAAGGTGACCGAGAAGAACTGCGAGGAACTCGCGGAGAAGGTCGAACTCGGCTGGGAAGTGAATCGGCACCTCATCGACGGTGACATCGTCATCTTCAACCGCCAGCCGTCGCTGCACCGAATGTCCATCATGGCCCACGAGGTGGTCGTGATGCCGTACAAGACGTTCCGGCTGAACACGACGGTGTGTCCGCCGTACAACGCCGACTTCGACGGTGACGAGATGAACATGCACGCGCTGCAGAACGAGGAGGCGCGTGCGGAGGCGCGCGTCCTGATGCGCGTCCAAGAGCAGATCCTCTCGCCCCGGTTCGGCGAGAACATCATCGGTGCCATCCAGGACCACATCTCGGGGACGTACCTGCTCACCCACGAGAACCCCCAGTTCTCGGAGACGCAGGCGCTCGACCTCCTGCGGGCGACGAGCATCGACGAACTACCCGAACCCGAGGGCGAAGACGAGGACGGCCCCTACTGGACGGGGCGACAGCTCTTCTCCGAACTGCTGCCCGACGACCTGAACCTCGAGTTCGAGTCGTCGGCCGGCGGGACGGTCGTCATCGCGGACGGCCAGCTCGTCGAGGGGACCATCGACGAGGACGCCGTCGGCGCGTTCGGGGGCGAAGTCGTCGACACCATCACCAAGGTGTACTCGAAGACGCGCGCCCGCGTGTTCATCAACGAGGTGGCGGCGCTGGCGATGCGCGCCATCATGCACTTCGGGTTCTCCATCGGCATCGACGACGAGTCCATCCCGGAGACGGCGAACCAGCTGGTCGACGAGGCCATCGAGTCCGCCTACGAGCAGATCCAAGAGCTCATCGAGGTGTACGAGCAGGGCGAACTCGAATCCCTGCCCGGCCGGACTGTCGACGAGACGCTGGAGATGAAAATCATGCAGCGGCTCGGCAAGGCGCGTGACTCCGCCGGTGAAATCGCCGAGGACCACTTCGAGGACGACAACCCCGCCGTCATCATGGCCCGCTCGGGCGCCCGTGGGTCGATGCTGAACCTCACGCAGATGGCCGGCTGTGTCGGCCAGCAGGCGGTCCGCGGCGAGCGAATCAACCGCGGCTACGAGGACCGCACGCTGAGCCACTATCAGAAGGACGACCTCTCCGCCGACGCCCACGGCTTCGTCGAGAACTCCTACCGTGCGGGGCTCACCCCGCGGGAGTTCTTCTTCCACGCGATGGGCGGCCGCGAGGGGCTGGTCGACACGGCAGTCCGGACCTCGAAGTCCGGCTACCTCCAGCGCCGGCTCATCAACGCCCTGTCCGAGTTGGAGGCACAGTACGACGGCTCCGTCCGGGACACCTCCGGAACTGTTGTCCAGTTCGAGTTCGGCGAGGACGGCACCTCGCCCGTGAAGGTCTCCTCGAAGGAGGAACACAGCATCGACATCGAGAACATCGCCGACCGCGTCATCGAGGCCGAGTTCGCCTCCGACGAGGAGAAGGAACGTTTCCTCGGTGACTCGGAGCCGCCGACGAACCTCTCGGAGTACGCGGGGCCAGGACTCGACAAGGCACAGGGTCTGGAGGTGGAGTCGGATGACTGACGACGTCGACCCGGTCGGTGAGTACGAGTACGTCACCGAAGACATCGAGGTTGTCGTCGAGGACACCGAACTCCCGCGCCGACTGAAGACGCAGGTGTACGAGGTCATCGAGCGCCGGGAGGGCGTGACCGTCGAGCAGGCGGACGAGATCGCTCGCGCGGCGGAGACGCAGTACCTCGACACCCGCGTGGACCCGCTCGACCCCGTCGGGACCGTCTCGGCGCAGTCCATCGGCGAGCCGGGGACGCAGATGACGATGAACACGTTCCACTACGCGGGCGTCGCCGAGATCGACGTGACGCAGGGACTCCCCCGCCTCATCGAGCTGGTGGACGCACGGAAGACGCCCGACACCCCGATGATGACGGTCTACCTCGACCCCGACCACATCGAGGAACGCATCGAAGAGGTCGACGATCCGGAGTACGACGAGCGGGACGTCGCTCACGAGGTCGTCTGGCAGATCGAGGCGACGAAGATACTCGCGTTGGGCGACGTCTCGACGAACGTGGCGGACATGCTCGTCAACATCGACCTCAACGATGACACCCTGCGCGAGCGGTGGCCGACGGCGGACGACGTCGGGACCGTCGCTCAGGAGATTGCCGACGAGATCGAGGACGCGCTCGGCGTCGAGACCACTCGCATGGGGACAGTCATCGAGTTCGGCCCGAAGCAGCCCTCGTACCGTCAGCTGCTGCAACTCGTCGAGGAGCTACGCGACATCGTCTTCAAGGGCATCGAGGAGGTGTCCCGCGTGGTCATCCGCCGTGAGAAGACCGACGGCGGTGACAGCGACGACGACGGTGAGGAGTTCGTCCTCTACACCGAGGGGTCGGCCTTCGGCGACGTCCTCAGCATCGAGGGCGTCGACGGCACCCGCTCGACGTCGAACAACATCCACGAGGTGTACCGCCAACTCGGCGTCGAGGCCGCCCGCGAGGCCATCATCAACGAGACGATGGAGACGCTGGAAGAACAGGGGCTCGACGACGTGAACGTCCGCCACCTGATGCTCGTCGCGGACATCATGACCAACCGCGGGACCATCGAGTCCATCGGTCGGCACGGCATCTCGGGGTCGAAAGACTCCGTCCTCGCCCGCGCGGCGTTCGAGGTGACGGTCAACCACCTCCTCGACGCCGCCATCCACGGCGAGATGGACGACCTCAACGGCGTCATCGAGAACGTCATCGTCGGCAAGCCGGTCGCTATCGGGACGGGGGACGTCAACCTCCGGATGGGCTCGATCGACGCCGACGTCGAGACGCCCGAGACCGACGCGACGGCCAGTCCCGAGCCGTCGGACGACTGACCGGGAGTCGAGACAGCGATGCGCGTCACCCTCTCGGACACGGCCCGCCAGTACATCGCCCTCTTCGAGGACGTGACCGGTGCGACCGCACGCGACTGTCTCGTCCACGACGACGGCCGCGTCACGTTCCTCGTCGCGGCCGGCGAGATGGGACAGGCCATCGGACCGGGAGGCAAGCGCGTCCAGCGGGTCGAGGAGAAACTCGGCCGCGAGGTGACGCTGGTCGAGGACGCCGACACGCCGGAGGCGTTCGTCGCGAACGCGCTGGCACCGGCCGTCGTCACACACGTCACGGTCTCGGAGCAGAACGACCGCGTGGCCTACGTCGAAGTCGACTCGGAAGACCGCGGCGTCGCCATCGGGACGGCCGGGAAGAACATCCGGACCGCGCGCGAGCTAGCGCGCCGGCACTGGGACCTCGACGACGTCCAGTTGACGTAGTCGGCACCGTTTTCTACGTCTCGTGTCGGAGGCTCTTCCCGACGCCCGCGCACCTCCGACACCAGTCTGACAGGTTTTTACGCTCGCGTCACGGCACGAGAGTCATGACGCGCTCCGTGTTCGCCCAACTGCCGCCGGGGTTACCGACCGAGTTCACCGGCGTCGAAGACGTCGCCGTCCGTACGCTCGGCTTCGTCGTCGTGGCGGCCCTAGTGTACGCCGTCGGCCGACTGCTCGTCGTGCCGACGGTGAGCCGGGTCGTCCGCGCGCGGAACCGGAACAACCCGACTATCGAGACGGCGACCGAGACGTACGCGCACCTGTTCGTGGTGGGCGTGGCGACCGTCGCCGGCGTCGTCGCCGCCGGGTTCGGCGACGTGTTGACCGACGCGTCTATCGTCATCGCCGCCGTCTCGCTCGTCGTCGGCGCGGCGAGTCAGGACGTCATCGGGTCGCTCGTCTCCGGACTGTTCCTCGTCGCGGACCGCGACTTCAACGTCGG
>NZ_JBEPXO010000083.1:0-9787 GCF_041641895.1 Salinigranum sp.
GGCGAAACTTCCCCAAGATTACTCTCAGGAGGTCAATGGTGACAGACACAACACAGCAACCGGAGGTGAACATCGGACTCGTCGGCCACGTCGACCACGGGAAGACGACGCTGGTCCAGGCCCTGTCGGGGTCGTGGACGGACCAGCATTCCGAGGAGATGAAGCGGGGAATCTCCATCCGACTGGGCTACGCGGACGCGACGTTCCGCCAGTGCCCGGGCGTCGACGCGCCCGACTGTTACACCGTAGAGGAAGAGTGCCCCGACGGGTCGGAGAGCGACGTCTTGCGGACGGTGTCGTTCGTCGACGCGCCCGGCCACGAGACACTGATGGCGACGATGCTCTCGGGGGCGGCGCTGATGGACGGTGCCGTCCTGGTCGTCTCGGCGACGGAGGACGTCCCGCAGGCGCAGACCGAGGAGCATCTGATGGCGCTGGACATCATCGGCATCGAGAACATCGTCGTCGCCCAGAACAAGATCGATCTGGTCGACCGCGACCGGGCGGTGGAGAACTACCAGCAGATCCAGGAGTTCGTCGAGGGCACCGTCGCGGAGGACGCCCCCATCGTTCCCATCAGCGCCCAGCAGGAGATCAACATGGATCTCCTCATCGACGCCATCGAGCGGGAGATTCCCACGCCGGAGCGCGACGCCTCGGAGGACCCGCGGATGTTCGTCGCTCGCAGCTTCGACATCAACCGCCCGGGCACGACCTGGGAGGGGCTCACCGGCGGCGTCGTCGGGGGGAGTCTCGTCGAGGGGGAACTGGCCGTCGACGACGAGATCGAACTGCGCCCGGGCCGCGAGGTCGACGAGGGCGGGCAGTCCGAGTGGCGGCCCATCGAGACGACGGTTCGCTCGCTGCAGGCCGGTGGGACGCAGCTAGAGAGAGCCGGTCCGGGCGGACTGCTCGGCGTCGGGACGGGGCTCGACCCGTCGCTGACGAAGGGTGACGCGCTCGCCGGCCAGGTCGCCGGTACCCCCGGGACGCTCCCGCCGACGCGGGAGTCGTTCGTCATGAGCGTCGACCTCCTCGACCGCGTCGTCGGCGCGGAGGAGGGGAGCGTCGACGACATCTCCACCGGCGAACCGCTCATGCTCACTGTCGGGACGGCCACCACCGTCGGCGCGGTGACCAGCGCCCGCGAGGGCGAGTGCGAGGTGAACCTCAAGCGTCCCGTGTGCGCCGAGTCGGGAGCGAAGATCGCTATCAACCGACGCGTCGGCGCACGCTGGCGTCTCATCGGAATCGGGACCTTACAGTAAGTGACGACGGTCGTGATGGACACCAACGCGCTCATGATGCCGGTCGAATGTGACGTCCGCGTCTTCGACGAACTCGCACGCCTGCTCGGCGCGTCCGTCGAGGAGGGGACGCTCGACCTGTTGGTGCCACGCGCCGTCGTCGCCGAACTGGAGACGCTCTCCGACGGAGCGAGCGAGGAGGCCGTCGCCGCGAGCGTCGGTCGTGACCTCGCAGCGCGGTGTCGCGTCGTCGACACCGAGGCGTCGTACGCGGACGACGCCGTCGTCGAACTCGCCGAGGAGAGCGACTGTGACTACGTCGTCACCAACGACAGACCCCTCCGTGGCCGACTACTCGACCGGGGCGTCCCGGTCGTCGGCCGTCGGGGCCGCAACACACTTGCGATTACGGAACCGTAACAGGACTCAAACTACGCATGTACAAACGGGTACGACTCAAGGACACGGTGGAGGTGCCGCCCCGTCATCTGGCGGACGTCACCCCCGGACGGGTGAAGCGACTGCTCCAGGACAAGCTCGAAGGGCGAATGGACGAGGACGTCGGCAGCGTCGTCAGCGTCGTCGAAGTCCACGACATCGGGGAGGGCTCGGTGCTCCCCGGTCGTCCGGGCGTCTACTACGAGGCGGAGTTCGACGCCATCACCTTCGACCCGCAGATGCAGGAGGTCGTCGACGGCAACGTCGTCGAAGTCGTCGAGTTCGGCGCCTTCGTCGGCATCGGCCCCGTCGACGGCCTGCTGCACGTCTCGCAGATATCGAACGAGTACCTCGCGTACGACGGCGAGAACCAGCAGTTGGCCTCGACCGAGTCGAACCAGACGCTCGGCGTCGGCGACTCCGTCCGGGTCCGCATCGTGACGAAGAGTGTCGACGAGCGCAATCCGCGCGACTCCAAAATCGGTCTCACGGCGAAACAGCCCGGCCTCGGCAAACACGGCTGGCTCGAGGCGAAGCGACAACGGGAGTCGGAAGCGGAGGCCGGTGACTGATGGCCAAGAAGCGACTCGCCTGCCGGGAGTGTCACCACATCAACGGGCCGGACAACCAGACGTGTGACCTCTGTGGCTCCTCCTCGCTGACCGAAGACTGGGCGGGATACGTCTACATCACCCACCCCGAGGAGTCCGAAATCGCCGAGGAGATGAACGTCTCCGAGCCGGGCGGGTACGCACTGAAAGTCCGCTGAGCGAGAGGAACGACTGGATGCCGACGTCGATGCTCGGACTCCCGGACGCGATTCGGAGCGAGTTCAAAGAGCCGTTCGGCCCCGTCTACACCGACCCGGCTGACCTCCTCGACGACGCCGGCGACGGGCCACTCGTCGCCGTCGGCGACGTGGTCACCGCCCACCTCCTCCGTGCCGGTCGGATCCCCGACGTGTCGGTCGTCGACGGGCGGACGAAGCGGGAGGCGGTGTCGGACGAGACAGCGGCGGCACTCGAAGACCTCCCCACGGGGACGAGCGTCACGAACCCCGCCGCCGAACTCTCCGAGGCGATGCTCCGGGCGCTCGTGGAAGCGCTCGACGCGTCCGACCCACAGGTGCTCGACGTCGACGGCGAGGAGGACCTCGCGACGCTCCCGGCCGTCGTCGCCGCCCCGGACGGGGCGAGCGTCGTCTACGGTCAGCCCGACGTAGGGATGGTACTGATCCGGGTGACGCCGGAGACGCGAGAGACGATGCGTGAGCTCCTGGGTCGGTTCGAGGGCGACACCGACGCCGCGCTCGCCATCCTGACCGACGCGGAGCGCCGAGCAGACGAGCGCGGCTGAGCCGAATCCCGTCAGGCCGTCGTGGACACCCTCGATGGACTCGTCACGTCCTTCGAAATCCTTTTGCCTGCCTCGGGGCGAAATAGAGGCAACTGACCATGGAGATCGAAATCATCGACGAGGAGGAGAACCCGATGTTACACCGGACGGACGTCCGTTTCGAGGTCGTCCACGAGGAAGCGACCCCCTCTCGTCTCTCTGTCCGCGACAGTCTCGCCGCGAAACTGAACAAGGACTCCGACGAAGTCGTCGTGCACACGCTCGACACGAAGTTCGGGATGCGAAAGACGGTCGGCTACGCGAAGGTGTACGAGAGCCCCGCGTTCGCCCGTGACGTCGAGCAGGAGTACATGCTCGAACGGAACAAGATCACGAGCGGCGACGAACCCGAGGTCGAGGCCGAAGAGGCCTGACTTCGGCCGCAGGTGCGCGTTCTCGGTATCGAAGGGACGGCGTGGGCAGCCAGCGCGGCCGTCTTCGACACCGACGCCGACGAGGTGTTCATCGAATCGGACCCCTACGAACCGGAGAGCGGCGGCATTCACCCGCGTGAGGCCGCCGAGCACATGGGCGACGCCATTCCGCGCGTGGTCGAGACGGCGCTCGAACACGCCCGCGACGGGGGTGGCGTCGACGCGGTGGCGTTCTCGCGCGGCCCCGGCCTCGGCCCCTGCCTCCGCATCGTCGGGACCGCCGCGCGCGCGCTCGCTGGCTCGCTCGACGTGCCACTCGTCGGCGTGAACCACATGGTGGCCCACCTCGAAATCGGCCGTCACCAGTCGGGCTTCGACTCGCCGGTGTGTCTGAACGCCTCCGGCGCGAACGCCCACCTCCTCGGGTACCACAACGGCCGCTACCGGGTGCTGGGCGAGACGATGGACACGGGAGTGGGGAACGCCATCGACAAGTTCACCAGACACGTCGGCTGGTCGCATCCCGGTGGCCCGAAGGTCGAATCGGCCGCCGCGGACGGCGAGTACCTCGACCTCCCTTACGTGGTGAAGGGGATGGACTTCTCCTTCTCGGGCATCATGAGCGCCGCGAAGGACGCGTACGACGACGGCGAGCGCGTGGAGGACGTCTGCTGTGGCCTCCAGGAGACGATATTCGCGATGCTCACCGAAGTCGCAGAACGGGCGCTGTCACTGACCGGGACGGACGAACTCGTGCTGGGCGGCGGGGTCGGGCAGAACGCACGCCTCCGGGCGATGCTCCGCGAGATGTGTGAGGCACGTGGGGCGTCCTTCTACGCGCCCGAACCGCGCTTCCTGCGGGACAACGCCGGGATGATTGCCGTCCTCGGCGCGAAGATGGTCGCCGCCGGTGACACCCTCTCGGTCCCCGACTCCGCGGTCGATCCGAACTTCCGCCCCGACCAGGTGCCGGTGACGTGGCGCGGAGCCGAGGAGTCCGTGGCGCGAGCACCGTCGACGACGGACACCGTTCGCGGCGCGGAGGCGACGGTGACAACCGAGGGAGACGTGGTGGTGAAGCGTCGGCTCCGGAAGGAGTACCGACACCCCGAACTCGACGAACGGCTCCGGCGGGAGCGAACCGTCGCCGAGGCGCGGTTGCTGAGCGAGGCTCGGCGCGCCGGCGTGCCGACGCCGCTCGTCCGTGGCGTCGACCTCCGGGAGGCGACGCTCACGCTGCAGTGCGTCGGCGACGCGGACCTCGCCGGCGCGCTCTCGACCGAGGCGGCACGGCGGGTCGGGACGCACCTCGCGACGCTCCACGACGCCGGCATCGCCCACGGCGACCCGACGACGCGGAACGTGCGGGTCACGGCCGGGTCGTCGACGGTGTTCTTCGTCGACTTCGGGCTGGGCTTCCACACAGGCCACGTGGAGGACCACGCGATGGACCTCCACGTCTTCGGGCAGAGCGTCGAAGGGACCGCCGATACGCCCGAGCCGCTGTTCGATGCGTGTCTGGCTGGCTACCTCGACGCCGGGGGGACGGCGGCCGAGACGGTCGTCGAGCGACTCCGGACCGTCGAGGGGCGGGGTCGGTACCAGTAGGTCGAGGGAGAGTGGCGAACGGGCGACACGCGACACGGTGGCTCGTGGCTGCGAGGCGCTGTGCCGCCACGTCGCAGCACGCCCCGCAGTGGGTGTCAACGCACGTGACCCCGTGGACGCGGCATCTGATGTGAACCTTCGGTCCGCGGGGACGGCCAGACGGTCGTCTCGGCCCACGCCGTTATGTCCGGTGGGGTCGAGACGAAGACGTATGACCGCAGCGCGACGCTCGCTCCTCCGGCCGTATCTCGTTACCGTGGTCGGGTCGTTGCTCGTGTTCACCGTCGCGTACGACGTCGGAATGACCGTCTTCGAGGGGCGGCCCCGGACGCTGTTGAAGTCGTTCGAGGTGGTGATGCAGACGTTCACGACGACGGGGTACGGGCAGGACGCCCCCTGGCGGAGTCCGGTGATGACGTTCCTCGTCGTCGGGATGCAGGTCGCGTCGCTGCTGTTGATCTTCGCGGCCTTCCCCATCGTCATCGTGCCGCTCGTCGAGGACGCGCTGTCGACGTCGCCGCCGACGAGTCTCGACCGGTCCGGTCACGTCCTCATCTGCGGGTCCAGCCCGCGAACCCGGACGCTCCTCTCGGACCTGGCCGCGCAGGACGTCGACGGCGTCGTCGTCGAACCCGACCGGGAGCGTGCGATGGACCTCCGCGACCAGGGCCACGACGTCGTCCACGCCGACCCCGAATCGGTCGACGCCCTCCGCGACGCCTCGGTCGAACGCGCCGTCGCGGTCGTGGCCGACAGCGACGACGAAATCGACCTGAGCGTCATCCTCGCCGTGAAGGAAATCACGTCGGACGTGCCCGTCTACAGTGTGGTCGAAGACCCGACGCTGGCGCCGTACCACGAACGGGCGGGGGCGACTGAGGCGTTCTCCCCGCGTGTACTCCTCGGGCGGGGGCTGGCGAACAAGGTCCGCGACGCGGTGACGACCGACACCGGCGACAGCGTCGGTCTGGGCGGTGGGCTCGAGGTGGCTGAGTTCCCCGTCCAGCCGGGGAGCATGCTGCAGGGGAAACGGGTGCGGGAGGTCGACGTCGAGGGACGGACGGGCGTGACGCTCATCGGCGCGTGGTCGAACGGCGAGTTCCTGACGCCGCCGTTTCCCGACCTCGTCCTCGACGAGCACACCGTGTTGCTGGTGGTCGGGACCGAGACCGAACTGTCGGGACTGAAGCGCTGGACGCTCTCGGAGGTTCGCCGGTACGCCCGCGGCGAAGTGGTCATCGTCGGGTTCGGCGTCGTCGGGTCGACCGTCGACGAGACGCTCGCCAGCGAGGACGTCCCCCGGACGGTCGTCGACCGGGAAGACCACCCTGGCGTCGACGTCACGGGGGACGCGACGGACCCGGGCGTCCTCCGGGAGGCCGGAGTGGGCGACGCGCGGACGGTCATCCTCGCGCTGGACGACGACACCACCACACTGCTGGCGACGTTCGTCGTCCGCGAGGTGAACCCCGACGCGGAGGTCGTCGCGCGGGCGGACGACGTCGCCAACGTCAAGAAACTGTACCGCGCCGGCGCGGACTACGTGCTCTCGTTGGCCTCCGTGACGGGCCGACTGCTCGCGTCGACGGTGCTCGACGAGGACGTCATGTCCGTCGACACGCAGGTCGAAGTCGTCCGCCTCTCGGCGGAACCCGTCGCGGGCGAGACCATCGGCGACCTCTCGCTCCCGGAGGGGGTGACGGTCGTCGCCGTCGAACACCGCGACGGCCGGGTGTCGGCGGACGTGGGCGAGTGGACCACGCTGGAGGCGACGGACCGACTGGTCGTCGCGGGCGTCGACCGGGACGTCGGCCGACTCGACCTCTCGTGACGCGGGCGGGGAGACGAGGCTAAACCATTTACCCGGGCCCGCCGTACGGGGGTGTATGGCTGATAAACCACAGTCCGGTACCATCTTCGGCGTCCCCTACAACTTCGAGCGGCCGAGCGTCGGCCGCCTCCTCTCGTCGTACTGGCAGCCCGGCAAGGGGATGCTCGTCGAGAAGCCGTTCGGCATCGGCTACACCATCAACCTGGCCTCGTGGCGCTCGTGGGTCGTGCTCGCCGTGGTCGCGGTGCTCCTCTGGAACGAGCGACAGGGTGCCGACGGCGACGCCGAGGACGTCGAGGACGACCCCGTCGAGGTCATCATCGACGACTGAACCGCCGGGAGTCCGAGTCCGACGGGTCGAATCGAACCTGCTTTTGCCCGCTGGGTGTCAGCACAGATGTGCTCAGATACGTCACCACGAACCCCGGGAAGGTCCGCGAGGCGACGGACTACCTCGGCTCCGACGTCACCCAGCTCGACTTCGACTACACGGAGATTCAGAGTCCCGAACTCGGCCCCATCGCCGCACGCGGGGCGCGAGAGGCGTACCGCCACGCGAACGAACCGGTCCTGGTCGACGACGCCGGCCTGTTCGTCGACGCCCTCGGCGGCTTTCCGGGTCCGTACTCCTCGTACGTCGAGGAGACCGTCGGCATCGAGCGCGTCCACGAACTCGCTGCGGCCGAGACCGACCACCGTGCCGCGTTCCGGTGCGTGCTCGCGTACTGCGACGGAGAGGGCTTCGACGCGAGTCCCGACCCCATCGACCGGGACGACCGGACCGTCGCGGCGGCGACGGGTCCCGACGGCGACGCGGCGTCGGCCGGCCTGCCCGTGAAACTGTTCGAGGGCATCATCCGCGGGCGAATCGTCGAGCCACGGGGAGAGGGTGGATTCGGGTACGACCCGATTTTCGAACACAACGGGAAGACGATGGCCGAGATGAGCACCGAGGAGAAGAACGGCATCTCACACCGGGGGCGGGCGCTCGCCAAGTTCGCGGAGTGGTATCCGGAACGACGCACCGCGGAGTGACGGGGGCCTCGGCGGGTGCCGTGCGCCCGACGGCGGGTCGCCGACCGGGAGTGAAACGGTTCGGCGGGTGCTGAACTCCGAAGAGGCGTGTCGAACGGGCGCGACGCCGGCGCCGAAGCCCACGTCGTCACCCGCACCTTTTCACGCACCGCCCGTCTCTGGACGGTATGTCAACCGCCCTGGTCACTGGCGCCTCGAGCGGCATCGGCCGCGAGTTCGCCGACCTCCTCGCCGCGGACGGAACCGACCTCGTGCTCCTCGCCCGCAGCGAGGAGCGCCTCCGCGAGCTCGGGGAGCGACTCCAGCGCGAGTACGGCGTCACCGTGACAGTCGTCGTGAAGGACCTCGCAGACCCCGACGCGCCACGGGAGACGGCCGCGGCGCTCGACGCGCGCGACATCGTGGTCGACGTCCTCGTCAACAACGCCGGCTTCGGGACCCACGGGCCCTTCGTCGAGAGCGACCCCGACGCCGAACTCGACGAGATACAGGTGAACGTCACCGCAGTGACGGAGCTCACCCGGCGGTTCCTCCCGGGGATGGTCGAGCGGGGCGACGGCGCCGTGGTGAACGTCGCGTCGACGGCCGCGTTCCAGCCCGGACCCCTGATGGCAGTCTACTACGCAACGAAGGCGTACGTCCTGCACTTCTCAGAGGCGTTGACCGAGGAACTCGCCGGAACGGGCGTCACCGTCACCGCGCTCTGTCCGGGGCCGACCGAGACGAACTTCGACACGCGGGCAGGCATCGGCGACACGACGCTGTTCGAACGCGGCGTGATGGACGCCCGGACGGTCGCCCGGGCGGGCTACCGCGGAATGAAACGCGGGGACGCGGTCGTCGTCCCCGGCCTGCGGAACCGCCTCACCACGCTCCTCGTACGGCTGGTGCCGCGGTCGACCGCGAGGAGGGTGGCGATGCGACTGCAGGACACGCGCTGAGCGCGCTACTCGCGCGGGTCGCGGTCGGGGCCGGGGTACGCGCCTCCGACGGCCTCCCGGTAGAGGCTCTCGGCGTCGAACAGCGTCGCGAACGCCCGTGGGGGGCGGACGCTGAGCGGGACGTGTCCCTGGAGGGAGGCGCCGGCGCGGGCGCTCCCGAGTCGCTCGTCGAACGAGAGCAGGTGCATCGCGCCTCCCCGGTAGGCCGACGCCAGCCCCGGATGGTCCGTGTCGGGGTGGTCGACCGGTTCACGCCACGAGGCACAGCGGTCCCGCCAGTCGGCCGCGAGCGTCTCGTCCGCGAGACGCGTGACCACGTCGGTCGCGTCGTCCAGGAGTGCGTCGCTGGCGACGAGCGTCATCCACGAGTGCCGGCGGACGTGGTCGAGGGCCGCGCGGGAGGGACCGCCGACGAGGAGGTCGGCTGCGAGCACGTCGGCGTCCGCGACGACGCGGGCGGGACTCGGCTCAGTCGGCATCCTCAGCCTCGCTCTCCCCTTCGTCCTCGTGCCCGTCGCTTCGGACAGTCTCGAGCGTCGTTCGGACGTCCGCCTCGGACACGTCGTAGGCCGCTGCGCGGTCGAACAGTGCGTCCCAGGTCCAGGTCACGAGGTGTGGTAGACGCGGTACGACAAGAGCGTTACCGGTTCGGCGGTGGGTCGTCCGTGCACTCACAGGGTGGAGGGGCCGCCGCAAATCGGTCGACGTGGCGGTGCCGTCAGCGGGTTTCGCCGACAGAAGTCACACGTCCGTCTGACGCGGATTTAAGTGAACACCCGCGGTGGAAACTGGTGGGCGCGCACTACGGCCTCAGTTCCCATCCTCCCACCCGCGCGCCCGGTACACCCCGTCACTGTACGGTGTGTGGCACCGGTCTCCGGTGCCGAAGACGCTCCACTCTCCCGGTCGCCTGCCGGC
>NZ_JBEPXO010000083.1:9797-16250 GCF_041641895.1 Salinigranum sp.
CCGCCGGCGCGGTCTCGCGACGGCAGGCACCACTCTCATCTCTGCCGCCCGCGTTCAGGCCTTGACGGCGTCGCCGAGCAGCGCCGTCTTCACCTCGTCGACGGCGTCCAGGTCGATGATGAGCGCGAGCTGGTCGCCCACTCGAATCTCCGTCCCCGGGAGCGGAATCGTCATCTCCTCGCGGTCGTGGCTGTGGGCGTAGATTCGCGCCCGGGGGCCGAGGTCGACCTCCGAGACGCGCTGGCCGACGACCGGCGCACCCTCGGGGACCGTGAGCGTCGAGAGCTGGAGGCGTTCGGTGAGGTCGCCGAGCGCGTTGAAGTTCCCGCCGAGGAGAGCGGTCTTCGCACCGGCGGCACCGAGACGTTCGGGGTAGATGACCTCGTCGACGTCCTCGGCGTACTGCTCGTAGATTTCCTCGCGGTAGTCCTCGCTGATGCGCATGATCGCCCGGCAGCCGTGTTCCTTGCCGATCATACAGGCCGCGAAGTTCACGTTCGGGTCGCCCGTGAGTCCACCGACGGCGTCGGCGTCCGCGACGCCGGCGCGTTCGAGGATGGCCTCGTTCGACCCGTCACCCTCGACGACCTCGAACCCCGCTTCGCGGGCGCGTTCGACCTTCTGGTCGTCGTTCTCCACGAGGACGACGTCGTGGCCCTCCTCCTTGAGGACCCGTGCAGTCCGCGCGCCGACACGGCCGTACCCGACGATAACGAATCGCATACCCACGAGTACGCCGCCCCGAACTTAAAGGATGGACCCGGTTCGGGGGGTGATGTCGAAACGGTACCACGAACCACGACAGCGTTTTTCCCTCGAGTCGCCTACGAGGACGCGATGATGGCAACGACCCACGCCCTCGCCGGCGTGGCACTCGCGGTCGTGGTCTCGCTGTTCGTCCCCGAGGCCGGGGGACTCCCCGTCCTGGCCGCGGCCGTCGGGGGCTTCTTCCCCGACTTCGACCTCACGGGCGACCACCGCAAGACGCTGCACTTCCCCGTGTACTACAGCGTCGCCGCCGCGGCCGCCGGCGTCGTCGCCGTCGTGGTGACGACGCCGGTGACGCTGGCCGCCGCTCTCTTCCTCGCCGCGGCCGCGCTCCACTCCGTGATGGACGCGGCGGGAGGCGGCCTCGAACCGCGTCCCTGGCTCGGGCAGGGTGAGCGGGCGGTGTACAACCACGCGAGCGGACGGTGGGTTCCACCGAAACGGTGGATCCGGTACGATGGAGCGCCGGAGGACCTCGTACTCGGCGGCGTGCTGGCCGTGCCGGGCCTCCTCCTCCTCGGTGACACGGCCCAGACGGCGATCGTCGGCGCACTCGCCGTCTCCGTCGTCTACACCGCCCTGCGGAAACCGCTGGTGGCACTCGCGGACCGGGTCGTCCCGCAGATTCCACAGGACGTATTCGACCGTCTGCCCGGTCGGGTGGCGTCGTTCATCGGCGCGTACCGCTGAGACGACCGTCGTGGCTGCTCTCGCGTTCTGACAGCGGCGTGTACGTCGGTGACCGACCGGGATGGACGGGAATCGCGGACGCTCACCGCAGCGGCCGGTTCGCTCGTTCCCGGCTGTAACCGAGTCGAACGCTCTTCGCAGTCGAGACGGTGTGTCTCGCTGGTCCAGTCGGCGTCCCGACGGTGAATTCCGTAGGCATCGTCGGCGTCGTCGGCACAGCCGGACGGTTCGGCGGCCGACCCCCGAGGGTCAGTCGAGTGAAGCGGTACCGAGCGAAGGGCTACTGTGACTCCTGTCAGATGAAGTCACCGGGGTCGATACTCGAACCGCCACCCCCACCGTCGCCACCCTGGCTGTCACGTCCGGTCGCGGCCCGGAACACCGCGGGGTCGCGGGTCTGGATCCACACGCGCCCCTGTCCGGAGAACTTCGAGACGATGCCCTCGCCACCGAGTATCGTCGACTTGATACTGCCGTCCTGTTCGCGGGAGACCGAGAGGCCGTCGGTCCACGCGATGAGGTGGTCGGTGTCGACGATGGTCGCGTCGCCGGTGGTGACCTCGGTCTCGACGATCGAGCCGTACGCCGAGAGGAACGCTCGCCCCTCCCCGGAGAGTTCGAGGACGCGGAGGCTCCCCGAGGAGAAGAACCCCCCGGCGTCGTTGAACGCGCTCGAGCGCTCGACGGTCGGTTCCCACGCCAGTGTCGACCCGGAGTTGACCTTTATCGGGCCGTCCCGCCCGACGTCGATGCCGAACACGTCGCCGGGATGGTCCGGAGCCAGCGTGAGTTCGGCTCCGTCGGCCTCGGCCTCGAAGGCGTTCTCCACGAGGTCCTTGCTCGAACTCACCGCCGACTTGATCATCCCTCCGATGCCCTCGCCGCCACCGACCTCGGCGTCGGCGCGAACGCGCTCGCTTCGACTGATCATCGCTCCTGTCTCCGCCATGAGTCGGTCGCCACGGTCCATCGTCGTTCGGAGCACCGCGTAGCTCGGCCCCTTCTCGATGCTGTGTTTCACGGGACACGTATCGGAGAGATACTAACTAAAGATAATTACAGTATACATGTTACTCCTCTGCACACAGAGGCTCCCGCGGTGTCGACTGTCACGTCCACTCGAGAGTCGAGGCAGTCCGAGTGTGGAGTCGGTCCCTGGCCGCGTGTGGGTTGCTCCACGCGACGACAGTCCCTGCCGGGTCCTTCGTTGGGCAGACGACTCCTCGGAGTCGAACCGACCGTCCAGACTCGCACGGGACGGGTCCGTCCCGCCGTCAGCCCCGTCGGGAGCGGGGGGTAGCGGCGCTACTCGTCGTCGGGTCACGCATGGGTGCGCCGGTCCGGGAATCGAACCGGAGCCAGACGTGCTCGCTCGTGCCTCGCTGTGCGCGACTGGCAGGGTTCAATCCCTCGTAGCGCATCCGCTGGTCACGGTCGTTCACAGCAGGATGCGCCGTCCGGGAATTGAACCCGGGCTAGTGGCTTGGGAAGCCACTGTCCTACCACTGGACCAACGGCGCTCACACCGTCACTGTGTGCATCTCCTCATATCGTACCACCGTACTTGAAAATAGCGTTTCGGCCGAACGCGACGATGACCGTTCGAGACCCAACGTTCGTCCACCGTTCGTTCGGGAGACGTGGATATTAGTCGTCCGCACCGCTAGCGAGAACCGATGAGTCAGGAGCTATCCGTCCTCGCGGACGACGCACCGCTCGACCTCCGACTCGCTCCGGAGGAACTCGAAGCCACGCGCGAGCACATCGTCTCGTTCGTCCAGCGCGTCGTCGACGACGCGAACGCCGAGGGGGCGGTCATCGGTCTCTCGGGCGGCATCGACTCGACCACGACGGCCGCGCTGGCGGTCGAAGCGCTCGGCGCCGGGCACGTCCACGGCCTCGTGATGCCCAGCGAGGTGAACACCGAGGGGAACATGAGCGACGCCGAACGCGTCGCGGAGTTGCTGGGAATCGAGTACGACGTCGTCGACATCAACCCCATCGCCGACGCGTTCTTCGAGGCGTATCCGGACGCGACGGACGACCGGATGGCGACGGGGAACGTCCGGGTGCGCATCCGGGGCGTCCTGAACTACTTCGTCGCCAACCACGAGGGGAAAATCGTCCTCGGAACGGGGAACCGGAGCGAGGCGCTGACGGGCTACTTCACGAAGTACGGGGATCAGGCGGTCGACTGCAACCCCCTCGGCAACCTCTACAAACAGCAGGTCCGCCAGGTCGCGGCGTCGCTCGGACTCCCCGAGGACCTCGTGATGAAGACGCCCTCCGCGGAGATGTGGCTCGGCCAGACGGACGAGGAAGAGATGGGGGTCGGGTACGACACGCTCGACGCCATTCTCGCCCTACACGTCGACGGGCCGCTGTCGAAGGCAGCGACGGTCCGCGAACTCGGCGTCGACCCGGCACAGGTCGACCGCGTCGTCGACCTCTACGAACGGAGCGCGCACAAACGACAGCTGCCGCCGGCGCCGGAGCCGCTGTTCTGACCTCGGGTCACTCCGCCTCGACGACGATGCGGACGTGGTCGCCCTGCGAGGCGGCGTTCCGAGCGTCGGGCGCACCCTGGAGCACGTACGTCTCGGGGTCGACCGGTTCGCCGTCGACCGTCACGGAGACGGCGTACTGCGGGTCCGAGTCGTGGTAGGTCGTCCCCTCGAAGGTGACCGACGTCTCGGTCACCTCGATGCCGAGCGAGGACATCGCCCACTCAAGCGTGACGCCCTCCGCGTGGACGTGCCAGACGGTTCCCTCGCCGGCCTCGAAGTGGAAGGCGTTCGCCCGAAGCTGATACCGGTCGCGCGAGAAGTCGACGGAGTCGCCGAGGACGACCACCTCCATCGTCCCGTGGGTGTGAGCACCCCCCACGTTCGTCGGGGTTCGGGCGGCCGCGACGCCGTCGTCTCCCGAGGAGCCACCGAGGCCGAACGTGACGAAGACGACGATGCCGACGACGGCCAGCGTGAGGCCGGCGAGGAGGAGCGCCGTCCCCGAGATGCCGGCGTCACCACCGTCGCCCGAAAGCTGGTCGAGACGCCGCCGGTCGACCGCGCCGAACGCCGCGGGGTGGTCGTCGCGGAGGTGGCCGAGGAAGTCCGCCTCGTCCTCGAACGACTCCGTGCAGTGCGGGCAGTCGTGCATAGCGAACGGGTAGAGACAGAGGCTAAAGAAGTGCTCGGCGTGGCGGGTCGGCCCGACGGGGAGCGTGGGGACAGGTCACTCGGTCCGCGAGGCGGCGATGTCGTCGACGTGCTCGCGGTGGAGGTGGGCGAAGGCCCGTGCCTCCGCGCGTTCCTGGGTCGCATCTGCCTCGCGGGCGCGGACGCGCTCCTTGACGACGGCGAGCGCGTCGTGAGCACCGGCAGCGAGGTCCGCCGCGACGGCACGGGGGTCGTCGACGACCCGGGAGACGAGCCCCATCCGGTGGGCCTCGTCGGCGTCGACGACTCTCCCCGAGAGCGAGAAGTCGAGGGCCTCTCCCTCGCCGACGATGCGGGGCAGGCGGACCGTCCCGCCCCACGCGCCGAACAGACCGAAGCGGACGCCGGGTTCACCGAGCGTGGCGTCGGGGGTCGCGACCCGGAGGTCACAGGCGAGCGCGAGTTCGACGCCACCGCCCCGGGCCGCGCCGTCGACGCCGGCGACGACGACCGAATCGCTCGTCTCGAGCGCTCGCGCGACGCGCTGGCCCTGCCGGGCGAACGCCTCGGGGTCGTCGAGCGCGGAGACGGCGTCGAGGTCGGCACCCGCACAGAAACTCGAACCGGCACCGTGGAGGTAGACGACCGGTTCTGTGGCGTCGACGACGGCGCGTTCGAGCGCGTCGAGGTCGGCTGGGCGGAGGGCGTTCCGGCGACCGGGCCGGTCGAACGTGACGACGCGGACGTCGCCGTCGTTCGTCGTTCGAATCATGTCCTTCGATGTGGTTCACTTTCCAAAGGTCTTTGCCTCTGCCGTCGCTACACTGGCGCGATGGACGATGCCGCGCGGGCCCGCGATGCCGCGCGTGAGGCACTGGCCGACATCGAACCGCCACGTCTCCGCGACGCACTCTACGACCGACTGGACGACGCGTCGATGGCCCCGGCCGTGTTCTCGCTGCTCTGCGCCCGGGCGCTCGGACGAGCGGTCGGTGCCGACGTCGAGACCGACGCGGTCTCGGAACGAATCGCTGGCGTACAACTCATCTACGAGGGACTCCGCCTGACGCGGACGCTCGCGCACGACGAGCCGTGGGCGACGACCGACGAGACCGGGGACATCGACGCCGACCTCGACATGCTCGCCGCCTCCGTCTTGGTCTCGCGCGGGTTCTACCTCCTCGCCCGCACCGACGCCGCCGACCACGCCGTCGAGACGGTCCGGGCGTTCGGCCGGAACCAGACGCGCAGACGCGACCCCGACGTCGACACCCTCGCCCTCGACCGGACGCTCGAGGAGTCGGTGTTCGTCCTCGCGTGTATCGCCGGCACCACCGCCGTCGACGCCGAGGCACCGCCCGCGCTCCTCGAACACGCGACGGGCCTCGCCGAGCGGTTCGACGTCGACGGCCACCTCCCACCGACCGCAGTCGTGCTCGGCGAGACGAGCGTCGAAGGACTCGTCACGCTCGTCGGGGCGGCGGACGGGCACGACGGTGGGCGGGAGGGCGACACCGATACCGATACCGATACCGATACCAACACCGGGACCGGGAGCGACCGCGTCCCCTCGTCGGCGACCGACCCCTGACCAGCGGTATTGGAGAGTGCGACACCGGGACACGGCGTCGGCGTATCGAAACGCCTAAAGACGAATCCGGCCTACGCGGTAATGCGCCTGGGTAGCTTAGCGGTAAAGCGCGTCCTTGGTAAGGACGAGAGCCCGGGTTCAAATCCCGGCCTAGGCTTCTTCTGATTCACCGCTCCTGAGCGTCCGCTCGCCACTGGGGAGTTCCACCCAACCGACAGCCGGCCTGTCTACCGTACGTGCAATCTG
>NZ_JBEPXO010000084.1:0-16091 GCF_041641895.1 Salinigranum sp.
GCCACGCCCCGGGCGTCCTCGCCGACGGCGACGCCGTCGAGGTGAGCGTCGCCGTCTCGGACGTCAGTACGGTGACGGTGACGGCGAACGCCTCGGACCTCGGCGGACCGGACCCGCTCGCACTCGACGACGGCGACGGCGACGGCGTCTACGACGGCACGTTCACCGTCGACGCCGCGAGCGCGGGAGCGACCGACGGGTCGTACTCGCTCACGGTCAACGCGACGGACGCCGCCGGGAACTGGAACACGACGACGGCGACGCTCGTCCTGGACATGACTGCTCCGACCGTCTCGAACGCGGTCACGACCAGCGACGACGACGCGTCCCCGAACCTCGTCGGCACCGGCGGCCTGCTGAACGTCTCAGCGGACGCGAACGACGCGAACCCGGTCGAGGTGCGGGTCGACGCGCAGGCGGTCGGCCACGCGTCGGACGAACTCCTCGGCGACTCCGACGAGGACGGCACCTACGACGCGAGCCTTCCGATCACCGACTCGGTCGCCGACGGTACCTACACGTTCACCGTGACGGTGACCGACGCCGCGGGCAACACGGCCACGACGACGACGGACGACATCGTCGTCGACACGACGACGCCGAGTCTGTCTAACGCCGTCCTCCGCAACGCGAGCGACGCGAGTGCCGTCGTCGACCAGGGCGACACCGCGGAGGTCCGTGCCGAGGTGAGCGACGCCCGGTTGACGGCGGTCACCGCGGACGTCTCCGCGCTCGGGGGCGCCGAATCGCTCACCCTCACCGACGGGGACGGCGACGGCGTCTACGACGGCACGTTCGTCGTCGGCTCGGTCTACGACGGGACGTACCAGGCGAGCGTCACTGCCACCGACGAGGCGGGGAACGCCAACACGTCGACGACGACCGAGGTGACGGTCGGCACGCCGGACGAGACTGCCCCCGACGTCTCGAACGCGGGTGCGTTCGACCTCACGGACGGAGACGGGACGGTCGCCGACGGCGACTCGGTGAAGGTCAACGTCACCGCGACGGACGACGTCGTCGTCGGCGCCGTCTCCGTCGACGCCACGAACTTCGGGGCGGGGACCGTCTCGCTCACCGACGAGGACGGCGACGACGTCTGGAACGCGACGTTCGTCGTCGGCGAGAGCGGGTCGGTCGCGAGCGACGGGACGCAGACGCTGTCGTTCACTGCCGCCGACGCCTCGTCGAACACGAACACGACGACGGCGAGCCTCGTCGTCGACACCTCGGCGAGCGACACCACTGCGCCGACTGTCTCGAACTTCGGCGTTCAGGTCGACACGACCACGCCGCTGGCCGTCGACGTGCTGTTCGAGTCCGACGAGCAGGTCACGGACGTCGACGTCGTAGTGACGAACGAGAGCGGCGCCACGGTGGCGACGCTCACCGAGGCCGAACTCTCGGAGAGCCCCGTCGGGGGCGGCTACCTCTACTTCCACACCTACACCCTCCCCGAGGCCGGGAGCTACGACGTGACGCTCACGACGGCCGCCGACGCGGCCGGCAACGACGGCGCGAGCGGCGAGACGACGACCGTCCGACGCGTCGTCGAGCGCTACTCGGTCGAACACGTCGGTGGGACCGCCCCCGACGTGGGGAAGCTGACGCAGAACGTCTACGTCCCGCAGGGCGGGAGCCTCCTCCAGATACAGCTTCGTGACGCCGACGACAGCGGCGAGTCGGTGCAGAACCGGACCGAACTGTCCGACATCGGCTTCGCCAGCGACACCCGGATGCGCATCAACGTCACCGTCGGCGACGGCTACGTCCCGCGACTGCTCCTCGGGACGGGCCGCAACGGCTCGTACACCGTCACCGACAACGGCGACGGGACGACGAACCTCTCGGTCGAACTCGAGCCGGCCTCCGCACAGCTGCTCACCGCGCGGATGTCGGGCGGCCCGTACGGGGCCTGGCCGGCACCCGCGACCGAGGACACTGCCGACGAGGCGTACACGGCCGTCGTCGACCTCGCAGTCGACGAGATGGCGCACGTCTCCTCACCGGACGACTACAACGGGACGATGATTCTCACCGACGCGCAGGAGCTCGGGACGCCGACGGCGACCACGACGGGGTCGGGCGACCCGGCGCTCCGGCTGTTCGTCGCCGGCCCGCACAACACCACGCAGGGGACGCTCAACAGCGGCTTCTACGAGACGTTCCTGCCGGACTCCCTGCTGACCTCGTGGGGCGTCACCGACCCCTCGCAACTGCAGGTCAACGCCATCGGGAGCGACGTCACACCGACGGCCACCGAGACGGACGCCGGGGTCAAGCTCGACGTCCCCATCCACTACTCGTCCGGGAACGTAGACGTCTCCGGGAGTTCGTCCGGCGACACCACCGCGCCGTCGCTGTCGAACGCGGTCCTCAGGGACGCCTCGAACGGCGACGGCGTCGTCGCGGACGGCGACAGTCTCACCGTCGCGGTGGACGTGACCGAGCCGAACCTCCAGTCGGTCACCGTCGACGCGAGCGCGTTCGGCGCTGGCAGCCGGTCGCTGTCGGACGGCGACGGCGACGGGACGTACGACACCACGTTCACCGTCGACGACGCGAGCACCGGCGCGGACGGGTCGTACACGCTCACTGTGGCCGCGGCCGACACGGCCGGGAACGCGAACACGGCGACCACCGGTGCGGTGCGCCTCGACACCACTGCCCCGGCTGCCGACGCCGGCACCGACCGGACAGTCGACGTCGACGAGTCGGTTCCGTTCGACGCCTCGGCGTCGAGCGACGCCTCTGGAATCGACAGCTACGGCTGGACGTTCGGCGACGGCGACGCGGCGACCGGCGTCTCGCCCGGCCACACCTACACGTCGGCGGGCGACTACACCGTGACGCTCACCGTGACGGATGCAGCCGGAAACACGGCGACGGACACGGTAACCGTGACCGTGGAAGCCGAGACGACCGCCTCCGGTGGGTCCGGGGGGTCGGGTGGACTCGGCGGTGCCGCACCGGCGCCCGCGCCGACGACGCCCGCCACCACGCCGGAGTCGTCGCCGCCGGAGACGGAACCGACGGTGACGGCGGAGGGCGACGCGGCGGCATCCGTCGAGCGGGCCGAGGCGGGCGTGACCGTCGCGGTCACGGGTGCGAAGGGAACGGACCAGGTAAGCGTGACGCTGCCTGCCGCAGACGTCACGGAGCGGGTCGAGCGCGACGGGCTGGCACTCGAGTCGATGGCGACGACGTTCGCCCGCGAGACCGGGTTCAGCGCCGACGTGTCGAGTTCGATCGACCCACCGACCGACGGGACGCCGGCCGTCGACGGGGCAGTCGGGTACGTCACCGTCGACACCGGCGACGACTTCGAGGAGGCAGACGTCTCCGAGGTGACGTTCGGGTTCACCGTCAGCACCAGCCGGCTGGCAGAACGCGGCCTCGCGTCCGAGGACGTCGTCCTCTACCGCTACCACGCCGCGGAGTGGACGGCATTGGAGACGCGAGTCGTCGGCGAGGAGGAGGTGACAGTCCGGTTCGAGGCCGTCTCGCCGGGTCTGTCGACGTTCGCCGTCGGCAGTCGTGACGCACTGGACGACGTGACGACCGGGGCGACGACGCCGACGGGGGCCGACGACGACCAGTCCACGCCGGCCGCAGCGACGGAGACGGCCACCGTGACGGCGACGCCGGCGGCGGACACCGGCACGGTGGAGGACGCGACGCCGACTACCGCGACAGAGGGGCCGGGCTTCGGTGCCGTCGCGGTGCTCGTCGCGGTGCTGGTGAGCGTACTCGCGCTCCGGCGACGCGACTGAACCGGGACGAGCGACGGCCCGCGGGACGGACGGGGGCACCGGTCGCCCGGACCCGTCCGACACACGTTCTCGACCCTCAGGTGGACTGTTCGAGCGCCCGGTGGACGTACGACTCCAGTTGGACGAAGTCCGGGTCGCCGCAGACGGGGCAGTCGTCGGGCGGGTGGAAGTGACGCTGGCCGCCCTCGCTCGTGACCGACCCCGCGTACGTCACCTGGCAGTTCACACAGACGTACTGCTCGACGTGTTCAGGTGCGTGAGCCATACGTCTAAATTACATTCCATTGATAATAAATCCACCCGCACGAGGGCGGAGTCCGGCGGACCGTGGCACCGGGCGGTCAGAACGGCAGGTCCGCCTCGACTTCGACGTGCAGGAGGTCGAGGTACGCCGACCCGTGGGTGGAGTCCTCCCGGAAATCCGCCCGCGGGACGGCGTTCACCGTCGCCGTGTCCCCCTCCTCGATGGAGACGCCCTTCCAGCGGCGCCCCCCGAGGATGCCGGTGAGGCCGTCGAAGCCGTCGCCGCTCACGGAGACCCGCTGGATTTCGGCGAAGAGGCTCTCGCGCTCTTCGAGGTAGACGGGGTCGCCACACTCCGGGCAGTGGCCGATGTCTCGACGACGGCGGCCGGGCTGGTGGAGACGCGTGACGTGCCCGGAGGTACAGACGAACGCCGCCTCCATCAGGTCGGAGATGCGTTCGGGCGCGGCGTCGAACGTCACCGCGAGCTGGACGAGTTCGTTCAGGTGGGCCATGAGGTTCGAGTCGAACGGTTTGAACCCGCCCGGCACGTCGTCGACGTGGAGGATGAGCACGTCGAACGACCGCTCCCACGCGTCCTCGATGTCGAGGGCGCGCACGTGTGACTCGAACGTCTCGACGCCCACGCCGAGCGTCCGGTCGGGACGCACCCGGAGTTCGCGCTCGCTCATCCCGGCGTCGAGCAGGTCCGGGTACGAGACGACGAGGCCACGTTTCACCGGATAGTCGGTCGCGACGGCGCGCAGACGCCGTGCCTGCCGCTCCTCGGCGCCGTAGGCGTCCCAGAAACGCTCCCACACCGCCCGCAGGTCGGCTTCGGACTGCATGGTGAACGTACGACGTATGTTAGCAAAGCTCTCATCCACGAGTCGACTGACTGTCTCCGCGGCGAGGACGACCCGAACGCGACGGCGGCGGACGCGGGCGACTCGGCCGGGCGACGAGCGTGTCGGGCCGGAGGGCTCTGGTTCACCACTCGCGGGCGTCCGCGTCGCGCACGCACGCCTTGTTCCGTCGCTGTCGGGTGGTTTTCTCCCACGAAACCTTTACGCACTCCCTGCGCATAGCGGGGACCAATGACCAGCGGCCCGGAGTTGATCGTCACCGAGAAGGACAACGCCGCGCGACGGATTGCGGACATCCTGAGCGGCGGCACCGCCGAGACGGAGCGGATGAACGGCGTGAACGTCTACACCTGGGGCGGCAAGCGCGTCGTCGGCCTGTCGGGACACGTCGTCGGCGTCGACTTCCCGGCGGAGTACGCGGACTGGCGCGACGTCGAACCGGTCGAACTCATCGACGCGAGCGTCGAGAAACGCCCGACGCAGGAGAACATCGTCCGCGCGCTCAGGCGGCTCGCCCGGCGGGCTGGCAGCGTCGTCATCGCGACGGACTACGACCGCGAGGGCGAACTCATCGGCAAGGAGGCGTACGAACTCGTCCGCGAGGTGAACGAGGAGGTCCCCGTGAATCGGGTCCGCTTCTCCTCGATCACGGAGCGGGAGGTGACGGAGGCGTTCTCGAACCCCGACAGCCTCGACTTCGACCTCGCCGCCGCGGGCGAGGCGAGACAGATTGTCGACCTGATGTGGGGGGCGGCGCTGACGCGCTTCCTCTCGCTGTCGGCGCGCCAACTCGGCGAGGACTTCATCTCCGTCGGGCGGGTGCAGGGACCGACCCTGAAGCTCATCGTCGACCGCGAGCGCGAAATCGACGCGTTCGACCCCGAGGACTACTGGGAGCTGTACGCCGACCTCACGACCGGTTCGGCGGACGAAGCGGACGAGGGCGCGGAGCGCTTCGAGGCGCAGTACTTCTACATCGACGACGACGGGACCGAGGCCGAACGCGTCTGGGACCAGACCGCCGCGGAGACGGCGCACATGGCGCTGGCCTCGGCGCAGTCGGCCGTCGTCACGGACGTCGACCGACGGACCCGGACGGACACACCCCCCGCGCCGTTCAACACCACGCAGTTCATCCGCGCCGCGGGGAGCATCGGCTACTCCGCCCAGCGTGCGATGAGCATCGCCGAGGACCTCTACACCGCCGGTTACGTTACCTACCCGCGGACGGATAACACGGTCTACCCCGACGACCTCGACCCGCGGGAACTGCTGGAGGCGTTCGCGGGGTCGGCCTTCGGCGACGACGCCGCCTCCCTGCTGGACCAGGAGGACATCGACCCGACGGCGGGCGACGAGGAGACGACCGACCACCCGCCCATCCACCCGACCGGCGAACTGCCGTCCCCCTCCGCGCTCTCGGACGACGAGTGGGAGGTGTACGAACTCGTCGTGCGGCGCTTCTTCGCGACGGTGGCGCCGCCGGCGACGTGGGAGCACCTCCGGGTCGTCGCCGAGGCCGGCGGCGAGTCGCTGAAGGCCAACGGGAAGCGCCTCGTCGACCCGGGCTACCACGCCGTCTACCCCTACTACAACTCCTCGGAGAACATCGTCCCGGACGTCGAGGAGGGTGAGGAACTCGCCCTCTCGAACCTCCGACTGGAGGAGAAACAGACCCAGCCCCCCAGGCGGTACGGCCAGTCGCGGCTCATCGAGACGATGGAGAAGATGGGCATCGGGACCAAGGCGACGAGACACGACGTCATCCAGAAACTGTACGACCGCGGCTACATCGAGGGCGACCCGCCGCGACCGACGCGGCTGGCGCGAGCCGTCGTCGAGGCAAGCGAGGAGTTCGCCGACCTCATCGTCTCGGAGGAGATGACCGCCCAGCTCGAACAGGACATGGCCGCCATCGCCGAGGGAGAGGCGACACTCGACGACGTGACCGAGGAGTCGCGCGAGTACCTCAGACACGTCTTCGAGGGGCTGATGGAGAACCGCGAGGCGCTCGGCGACCACCTCCAGAAGTCGATGAAGGCGGACAAGACGCTCGGGCCCTGCCCCGAGTGCGGCGACGACCTCCTCGTCCGGAAGTCGCGTCACGGGTCGTACTTCGTCGGCTGTAACGGCTACCCCGACTGTACGTACACGCTCCCGCTCCCGTCGACGGGGCGGCCGCTCATCTTAGAGGAGGAGTGCGACGAGCACGGCCTGCACGAGGTGAAGATGCTCGCCGGGCGGAAGACGTTCGTCCACGGGTGCCCCCAGTGCAAGGCCGACGCCGCCGAAGAGGAGGACGACCTGGTCATCGGGGCGTGCCCGGAGTGCAACGAGGAACACGGCGGGGAGTTGGCCATCAAGCGCCTCCGCAACGGGTCGCGGCTCGTCGGCTGTACGCGCTACCCCGACTGCGAGTACTCGCTGCCGCTCCCCCGTCGGGGCGACGTCGAGGTGACCGACGACCGGTGCGAGGAACACGACCTGCCGGAACTCCACATCGTCTACCCCGACTCGGACCGCGACCCGTGGGAACTCGGCTGTCCCATCTGCAACTACCGCGAGTACCAGGCGCGGCAGAACGGTTCCGAACTCGAGACCATCGAGGGCATCGGTGAGAAGACGGCCGAGAAGCTGAAGATGGCCGAGATAACCGACGTCGAGTCGCTGAAGAACGCCGACCCCGACGAAGTCGCCGCGCGCGTCGACGGCGTCGGCGCCGACCGGGTCCGGCAGTGGCAGGCGAAGGCCGACTGACCCCTGCCTTTCCCTCGCCTCACTTCGCACCGTCTCGTCTCACCTCACCTCGCACCGTCTCGTCTCACCTCACCTCGCACCGTCTCGTCTCACCTCACCTCGCCACTCGCCTCGGTGCAGTTCACGCTTCTTCGAGTGCGTACGCCATCGAACGGTCGTCTCCGCCACCCTCGGTGAGGACGAACACGGCCCCGTCGGCGACGGCGAGTCCCTGCTCGGGACGCCCTTCGACGGGGTGTGACCACCGGCGGGCGTCGACGCGGAGGCCGCCGACGCCGAGACCCCCGCGTACCGCGTAGCCGGTGACGTGTGTCTCCGACGCGGCGTAGACGGTGTCGCCGGCCGCCGCCGGGCCACACTGTGCCGTCGCGCCGCCGGTCCACAGTCGGTCGCCGCCGCGGACGTCTAGGTCGACGAGGCGGTGACCCGCCGCGAAGAGGTTGCGTCCGGCGACGACGAACGAGTCGGCGCTCCAGACGTCGGTCGACCACGCCGGTTCGCCGCCGCGCCTGCCGTCCAGTTCCACCGTCGGGCCGCCGAACGTGCTGACGAACGCGCCGCGACCGTTCGCGGTGGCGAGCGCGTCGACCGGTCCCGACACCCCCTCCCGCCAGAGGCCGCGGCCGTCGCCGGGGTACAGACCGTACACCTCGCCCGCTTCCGTCCCGACGACGAGGTCGGGGATGCTCTGGACGAGCGCCGTGACCGTGCCGAACACGTCGGCATCCCACTGGACGTCGCCGGTCGCGGGGTCGAGCGCGTACACCGTCCCCGACCCGTCGCCGGTGTACAGCGAGGGGCGCTCGTGGTCGACGAGGAGCGGTCGGAGGCCGTACTCGGCCGCGGTGAACGTCCACTGCTCGTCGCCGGTCTCCGCGTCGAGCGCCAGCAGGGGTGGGTCGCCGACCTGTGTGAGGTAGACGGTTCCTCCGAAGACGGCGACCGACCGGGGCCACATCGGCGGGTCACCCCCGTCCGCTCGCCACAGTTCCTCCCCGGTGGCGGCGTCGACGACGAGCAGTGCCTCGGCCGTCGGCAGGTACGCGCGGCCGTCGGTGACCACGGGGCGGGCCGACGGACCCGGAATCTCTCTCGACCACCGTTCGGCGACCTCACGTCGCGGGCCGACCGACCGTGGATTGTAACACGACCCGATACGGTCGAACGTCGGCTGGCGCCACCACGTCGTGTCCGGTTCCTCCTCGCCGTCGTGATACGGTTCGAAGCCACCCGTGCCGCGGGTCACGGCGACGCCCGCGCCGAGAGCGGCGAGGCCCGTCCCCGCGAGAATCTGTCGTCTGGAGGGCACGTGTCGTCGGTGCGCCCTCGGTGGCATATGTCTGCTGTTCGTCGGGCGCGTGGTGGGCGACGACGCCGTCGACGGGGTCCAGCCACGACGACTCCCGGAATCCGCGCTCTTTTTGTTCGTCCCACATCGACTGGGCATCAATGACCGGGCCGTGGCAACAGTGGGACCACATTCTGAAGGTGGACCCCGACAAGGACCTCGTCGGCGACGAGACGTTCGCGGACGTCTGTCAGACGGGGACGGACGCCATCGAGATCGGCGGAACGACCGGGATGACCAAACACAACATGGGTGCGGTGATCGACGCCTGCGCCGAGTACGGCGTCCCCCTCTATCAGGAACCGTCGAACCCGGGGGTCGTCATCGACTCCCCTGCACTCGACGGCTACCTCATCCCGACGGTGTTCAACGCGGGCGACGTCTTCTGGGTGACGGGTGCGCACAAGGAGTGGGTCCGTATTGCCGATAGTCTCGACTGGGAACGCACCCACACGGAGGCGTACATCGTCCTCAACCCCGACTCCGCCGTCGCCGAGTACACCGACGCCGACTGTGACCAGTCCGCCGACGACGTCGCCTCGTACGCCCGCGTGGCGGAGCGGATGTTCGGCCAGGACATCGTCTACATCGAGTACTCGGGGACGTTCGGCGACACCGAGAAGGTCGCCGCCGCCCAGTCGGCACTCGACGACGCGACGCTGTTCTACGGGGGCGGCATCCACGACTACGACACCGCCTACGAGATGGGCAAGAACGCCGACACCATCGTCGTCGGTGACCTGCTCCACGACGAGGGCGTCGACGCCGTCCGCGAGACGGTCGAGGGTGTGAAAGACGCACACGCCGAATGAGTTCGGTTTCGTTCTATTTTGTCTCTGTAAATCGTCGTTTCGGTATATTTTGAGGAACGGTTATCTCGTCTCGCTCCCATCTGAGGGATATGAG
The DNA here is from genome assembly GCF_041641895.1 of Salinigranum sp. Lineage (NCBI taxonomy): Archaea > Methanobacteriati > Methanobacteriota > Halobacteria > Halobacteriales > Haloferacaceae > Salinigranum > Salinigranum sp. The sequence continues at coordinate 9,894 of NZ_JBEPXO010000084.1, forward strand.
TCGCCGCACCACGCCGACAGCGTCCCGACGGACGGACCAGCCGCCGCTCCCGATCGACATGACCCGCGCGGTACACTCGCCGACCGAGACCGAACTCCTCTCCATCTGTCGGACCGCCGTCGGCGACGCGCTCCGGAGCGTCATCCACTTCACCGAGACGGCGTCGGAACTGCTGTACCTCCGGAAGGACCTCTACGGCGACGACCGCCGACGCGCCCTGGAGGTGAAGGCGAGTCTCGTCGAGCGCGAACGCGTCGGGTTCACGCCGTACGAACGGTACGAGCCCCACGCGGCGGGTGCGGGGAGCGACCCCTCGCTCGGCGACTACGAGTTCACCGTCCGCGTCTTCACCGACGGGTTCGTCTGCCGGGTCATCGTCGGCGACCACGGCCTCCTCCTCACGGCGGAGGAACTCGACGTCGACAGGGTCGAGGAAGTCGCCGTCGCCCTCCGCGGACTCGTCTCGATGGCGTACGAGTGACCGCACGGACGGCCCCGACAGGCGACACGGGGGGAGCTAACCCGGGAGGAGCAGTCCGGCCGGGAGCCAGCCAGCCGTGGTGACGATGGACGCGGCTGGGAGTGCGGCGTGGCCGAGCCGGCGGAGGGTTCGGAGCGAGACGGAATGACCGCGTTTAAGACCGGCCCACCGGAAGAGTCGGACATGCAGGACCGAACCTACACGGCCGACGCCGAACCCGGCGACACGGTCACGGTCGCCGGCTGGGTCCACGAGATTCGGGACCTCGGCGGAATCGCGTTCCTGATCCTCCGGGACACCACCGGGAAGATACAGGTCAAGTTCGAGAAAGAGGAGATGGACGACGAACTCGTCGAGACGGGGCTGGGCGTCCACCGCGAGAGCGTCATCGTCGTCACCGGCGACGTCGAGGAGGAGCCGCGCGCCCCGACGGGCGTCGAGGTCACCCCCGCGTCGGTCGAGGTGCTCGCCGAGGCCGACCCCCAGCTCCCGCTGGACCCCTCCGGCAAGGTCGACGCCGAACTCTCCACGCGACTGGACAACCGGACGCTCGACCTCCGCAAGGAGGAGGTGAAGGCCATCTTCGAGATTCGCGCCGAGATCCTCCGTTCGGTCCGCGAGGCGTTCCGCTCGCTCGGCTGTACGGAGATCAACACGCCGAAGATCGTCGCCACCGGGACCGAGGGCGGCACCGAACTGTTCCCCATCACCTACTTCGGCCGCGAGGCGTTCATGAACCAGTCGCCCCAGCTGTTCAAGCAGCTGATGGTCGGCTCCGGCCTCGAGCGCGTGTTCGAGATCGGTCCCATCTTCCGTGCCGAGGAGCACAACACCCCCCGCCACCTGAACGAGGCGACCTCCATCGACTTCGAGTCCGCGTTCGTCGACCACTCCGAGGCGATGGACGCCTGCGAGACGGTCGTCCGCGCCGCCTACGAGGGCGTCGACGAGAACTGTCGGGGCGAGTTAGAAGCGCTCGACCTCGCCGACGAGTTCGCGGTCCCGGACGAGGACTTCCCCCGGCTCACCTACGAGGAGGCCATCGAACGCATCAACGCGACGGGCGAACTCGACGAGCAGTTGGTGTGGGGCGACGACCTGCCGACCGAGGGCGAGAAGGCGCTCGGCGAGGACGTCGGATCGCACTACTTCATCACCGACTGGCCCTCGGAGATCAAGCCGTTCTACATCAAGGACCACGACGACGACGAGCGGCTCTCGACGGGGTTCGACATGATGCACCCGCGGATGGAACTCGTCTCGGGCGGGCAGCGTGAACACCGCTACGACCACCTGGTCGAAGGCTTCGAACAGCAGGGCCTCGACCCCGAGGCGTTCGACTACTACACGAAGATGTTCAAGTACGGCATGCCCCCGCACGCTGGCTGGGGCCTCGGCTGTGAGCGGCTCGTCATGACGATGCTCGGGCTGCCGAACATCCGCGAGGGTGTGCTGTTCCCGCGCGATCGACAGCGGTTGAGTCCGTAGGACGGAACCGCTGTCAGAACGCGGGAGCCGGTCGGGCGGGCGAGCGGAGCGACGTGACGCGGTTCCCACGGGACCTGTCGCCTTCGTCCTCCGGACTCAGGCGCTGGCGGTCCCGTGGGTGCTCGTGGTACCTCCGGTTCCACGCGGTTCCCACGGGGCCGCCAGCGACTGTCGCCGTACGGTGACGTCGACGCCCTGGTACGGTCGACAGGCAAGCCACGAGCCTTTCCGTGTCGCGTCCACGTCCCGATACGATGAGTGAACCAGAGCGAGCGCTCTCGACGCACATCCTCGAAGAGGCTGGCCAGCGCGGCGAGACACTCCTGGTCGACGACCTCGTCGAACTCGTCGCCCGCTTCGACGACGACGGCGAGGACGGCGTCCGTGTCGACCGTCTCGTCGCGTACGCGGAGCGACTCGACGCCCGGGGCCACCCGGTCGACCCCGACAGCGTCCGACCGGCCGTCGAAGAGCGACTCGTCGACGCGGACGAGTGGGTCGGCGAGGACCCGCTGTATCGGACGGGCGACGGACGGGTGAGCCGCTTCCCACAGTCGTGGTACGACGAACTGGCCGGCGAGCGCGACGTTCGGCGGTACGTCGAGGTGCTGACCACGGCTCTCGCCGAGAGCGACGCGGGACTCCAGCGCGGGGGCGCCGCGGACCCGGGCGACGGCGACGGCGTTCCCGAGAGCTTCCTGCTCGACGTCGCGAGCGTCGTCGGAGGACTCGACCGGGACGCCGTCAGAGGCGAGGTCGAACAGCTCAGAGTGGAGGGCATCATCGCCGAGGACGCCGACCAGCACCCCGACGGGAACGTGCGACTGGCCGAGGACGCTCGCTGACGCGGAACGAACAGGAAGTCGATAGGGCGCTTCGCCCGACGGGAACGGACGGGCGACGACCGACGCGAAGAGAACGCGGCGCGACTTCAGAGGCTTCGGGTTCGGCGCAGGTGGACAGCGTCGTCGTCGACACGGTCGACCGCGTTCTCCTGGAGCGGGTAGTCGTCGTCGTCCCGGTCGGACCACCCGAGTTTCGACATGAGTTTGTCTGTGATGCCGGGGTCGGGGTCGACGTACGCGGTGCCGTGGGTGACGTCCGAGACGAGTCCGACCGTCTCGCCGTCGGCGTTGATGACCTTCTTCCCCTCGTCGTCGTCGGTGAAGCTGTGAGCCATGCGGTTCCCCGTACAAAGTGTCAACTGATAAGCTATTTTGGTGACGAGGGCGACGGTTGGAACGCCTGACCAGTCAGTGGGTGAGAGGATAGCGGCCGTGAACAGGTGTCCGCCGAACGCGGGGTCCGGGGATTCACGTCGTCCCGGGCGCCTCGCTGGAGTGCGGAGCGTCGGAGACTGAGCGGAGACTGAGGGGGCAAAAACGCGGGTAGGGGTGGTGGTGGTCGATACCGAGTCGCCGTCCCATCCTCGCAGGCAGACGACGGTCCAGTGGAGGCCGAACTGGTACGTCAAGCTATCGCCCCGAGCATCAGTTTCGAGACTCGTCGGGGTCGAGCAGGGCGGAGAGCGACGCGAGAACGTGACCGAGACGACGAAACGGGTGCGGGAGCGGCACACGCGGGCGAGGAAATCTGAAGCGTTATACGGGGTTCGCCGGGTAGGACACAGTAGATGTCGGAACAGTCGACGGCGACGGCGTTCGTCCCCGGCCACGTCACCGGGTTCTTCAGTGCCCACCGGACCGACGACCCGGCCACGACGGGGTCGCGGGGCGGCGGCCTGACGCTCTCGGACGGCGTCCGCGTGCGGGTTGCCGCCGCCGGGACGACGCGCGTCGTCCTCGACGGCGAACGCGTCGAGATGGAGCCGGTCGGCCACGTCCTCGACGCGTTCGACGCGACGGCACACGTCACCGTCGAGAGCGACCTCCCCGTCGGGTCGGGCTTCGGCGTCTCCGGTGCGGCCGCCCTCGGGACCGCCTACGCGAGCAACACGGTGTTCGACGGGGAACGCTCGGAGAACGACCTCGTCAGGCTGGCCCACGTCGCCGAAGTCGTCGCCGGCACCGGACTCGGCGACGTCGTCGCACAGGCACACGGCGGCGTCCCCATCCGGGTCGAACCGGGTGCGCCGGGTCACGGCGTGCTCGACGGCGTACCGACGAGTTCGCGCGTCGAGTACGTCGCGTTCGGGGAACTGTCGACGGCCGAGGTCATCGAGGGAGACACGACCAGGCTGAGTCGTGCCGGCGAGCGCGCGCTCGCCGACCTGCGCGAGCGACCGACCCTCCCGCACCTGATGTGGCTCTCGCGCCGGTTCGCCCGCGAGGCGGGCCTCCTCGTCCCGGAGGTAGAAGCCGTCGTCGACGCGGTCACCGACGCGGGCGGGGAGGCGGCGATGGCGATGCTGGGTCGGTCGGTGTTCGCCCTCGGGACCGGCCTGTCGGACGCGGGGTACGACCCGCAGGTGTGCGAGACGTACCCCTCCGGCGCACATCTCGAACGGGAGTGACGCCGACGGGCGCGCCCCAGGACGCACCGCAGACGAAAGACGGCCGATTTTTACCCTCGCGGCGACCTCACCCCACCATGAGCGACGCGGAGTTATCGGAGTTGCCGGAGTCTCACCCCCGGTATCTGTCACTGCGGACGCGACACCGCATCGAGGAGGGTGTCGAGAAGGGCATCACCTCGAAGCAGGGTCTCATCGCCGAGGGGCGCGGCGAGGCGTTCGACTACCTCCTCGGCGAGCGGACGCTCCCCACCGCCGACGCCGCCGCGCGGGCGGCCGCCGCCCACCTCCTCCTGGCGCGACACCCCGTCGTGTCGGTGAACGGGAACGTCGCCGCACTCGTTCCCGAGGACGTGGTCGAACTCGCCGCAGTCGTCGACGCCGACGTCGAGGTGAACCTGTTCAACCGCACCGACGAGCGGATTCGAGCCATCGCCGACCACCTGCGCGAACACGGCGCGGAGGCGGTGAAGGGGCTGAGCGGCGACGCCCGCATCCCGGGACTCGACCACAAGCGCGCCGTCGTCGACGCAGACGGCATCGGCGACGCGGACGTCGTCCTCGTCCCGCTCGAAGACGGTGACCGCGCCGAGGCGCTGGCCGGCGTCGGCAAGACCGAAATCGTCGTCGACCTCAACCCCCTCTCGCGGTCGGCGCGAGCCGCTACCGTCCCCATCGTCGACAACATCGTCCGCGCCCTGCCGAACGTCACGGCGCACGCGAGAGAGCTCGCGGGAGCGTCGCGTGAGGAGCTACAGGCCATCGTCGACGCGTTCGACGCCGAGGGCGCCCGTCACGAGGCGGAGACGGCGATTCGGGGAGGAGCACTCGACACGGGCGCCGAGTCGGACCCGCGGACGAACGGCGAGCGGCAGTAGCGACCGGTCGGGCCGGCAGGTCAGGTGACGCCACTGACCAGCGTCGCGACGTACTGTGAGGCGTCGCGTCTCCGCCGCAGTTCGACCCGGGTGACCCACTTGACCCACTGGAACCCCCGCCGGTCGGGCGCGACGAGTCTGAGCGGGAACCCGTGGCCGTGCGAGAGCCTGTCGCCCCCCACGTGGGTCGCGAGGAGGAACCCGCGGGCCTCCGCGAGGGGGAAACTCCACCGGTAGCCCGTCACCGAGTGGACGGTCACCCACCGTGCCGCGGGGTCGGCACCGGCCTCGTCGAGCAGTGCGCCGAGCGAGACGCCCCGCCAGTCCTCGACGGTGTACCACCCGCTCGTGCAGTCGAGGAGCGCCCGCAGTTCGTCCGTCGTCTCGAGCCGCTCGTCGGCGAGTTCGAGCGGCGTCTCCACGAGGCCGTCCACCCGGAGCCGCCACGTCTCGGGGTCGACGGGGTCGGGGTCGTCAGCGACCCACGAGGTGACCGGGAACCCCTCCCCCTCGACCGGTTTCGACCCCGTGAACCGACGCGTCTCGCCCGCGGTGCCGGCGACGGCGTTCGCCAGTTCCTGGCCGCGGGCTACGAGTGCCCCGCCGACGAGGAACGCACCGTACTGCAGCGCGGTGCGACGCCCCTCGAAGTCGACCCGGCGGACCGGTCGGTAGCGGGCACGCAGATGGAGCAGGACGAGTGGGACGAGGAGGAGGCCGAGACCGATGTGGACGTTGAGGAGCGTCCAGAACCCGACGTCGACGTCGACGCCGAGGACCCACGCCGCGCCGGTCGAGAGGGCCGCGAGGGCGACCACGGCGGTGAGAATCGAGAGCGGCGTCGCGCCGTCCCACCGGTCGCGCCGGAGTCTCGGCTT